>NZ_JBMFOX010000018.1:0-25987 GCF_049969415.1 Hadarchaeum sp. (SeqCode) | reverse complement strand
CGTTATTTCGTTTAGACTTTCCTTTCCGGCTTCGATGACGACCCGACATTTCCCGCACGTTCCCTTACCGCCACACACCGATTCCAGCGTTATTCCAACCTTTTTTGCGGCCTCGAGAATATTTGTGCCCGCTTCGGCTTCAACGCTTTTTCCATCAGGCAAGAAAACGATTTTTGTTTTTTCCATACAGACCATCCTTTTTCTTAGTTTAGTTATCCCATGTTTGAATTAATATTATTCTTTTTAAACTGGATGAACCTTTGCAGATTTTGTCGGTTAAAATTTATTTTTGACAGAGTTTGATTTCCGCTACGCTTTTAACCTTTATGTCGATAAAAGTGATGGGGAAAAGTTGAAAATTGCTTCTGCTCACGTTAAGCCCGAAGTAGCACCCAAAATCAAGTTGGAAAAGGTAAAGCCGGGCGAGGTTATTCTCGAGATGCGTGGAATTACCAAGCGTTTTCCCGGCGTCCTCGCCAACGACCATGTGGACTTCGAAATCCGGTCTGGTGAAATCCACGCGCTGCTCGGTGAAAACGGCGCGGGGAAGACGACCCTGATGAACATTCTGTACGGCCTTTACCAGCCGGACGAAGGCCAGATCTTGATCCGGGGAAAGCCTGTCACCATCAGATCGCCCAAGGACGCAATTGAGCTGGGGATAGGGATGATCCACCAGCACTTCATGCTCGTTGATCCGCTCACGGTCACCGAGAACGTCGTCCTCGGCCTTAGGTCCTCGAAGGAGCCCCTGCTCGACCTCGACGTGGCCGAAAAAAGGATAATCGAGCTCTCGAAGAAGTATGGGCTTAAAGTCGACCCCAAGGCCAAGATAGAGCAGCTTTCCGTGGGCGAGAGGCAGCGTGTGGAAATAATCAAGGCGCTGTACCGGGGCGCCCAGATCCTCATCCTCGACGAACCCACCGCGGTGCTAACGCCTCCGGAGGTGAAGGAGCTGATGAAGATGATGAAGAAGATGGCCAAGGAGGGCTTGGCCGTGATACCGTTTATAACCCACAAGCTACCTGAGGTGATGGAGGTGAGCGACCGCGTCACCGTTCTCCGGCGCGGCAAGGTGGTGGCCACGATTCCTACCAAGCGCACTAACAAGGGAGATCTGGCCAAGAAAATGGTGGGAAGACAGATTTGCTTCGGCGTCAAGAGAAAAAAGGTCAAGCCGGGTAAGGTCGTGCTTTCAGTCGAGGATCTGGAGGCCTTGAACGATAAGGGCCTGCCGGCGCTGAGGAAGGTCTCCTTTGAAATCAGGGAGCGGGAAATCCTAGGAATTGCCGGGGTTTCGGGCAACGGGCAGAGGGAGCTCGCCGAGGTCATCACTGGGTTAAGAAAGGCCACAGGAGGAAAGGTCATAATTTTGGGCCAGGATGTCACAAACAAGACCCCCAAGGAGATAACCAGCTTGGGCGTCGGCCATATCCCTGAGGATCGCGTCGGCACCGGATTGGTGATGAACTTCACCGTCGCCGAGAACCTCATCCTCGGGTCACAGTCGGAGCCGCCCTTTGTCAATCGCTGGTTCTTGCCCTTCAACGTCAAGTGGTTCTTGGATAAGAAGGAGATCAACAGGTATGCAGACCAGCTGATCAAGGAGTATGACATAAAGACCCCGAGCCGGGACACGCCGGCCCGGAATCTCTCCGGCGGAAACCTGCAGAAGCTGATCCTTGCCCGGGAACTTTCCCGGAAGCCGAAGCTCTTGATAGCCAACCAGCCCACGCGCGGTCTCGATGTCGGCGCCACGGAGTTCATCCAGTCAAAGCTGGAGGAGCAGAAGGAAAAGGGGACGGCGATCCTGTTGATTTCGGAGGACTTGGATGAGATAATGTGTTTGAGCGATCGTATTGCGGTGATTTATGAAGGACAAATAGTCGGCATAGTTCCGGCCGAAAAGGCCAAGATCAAGGACATCGGGCTCATGATGGCCGGGGTAAAAAAAGCCTCCGTTAAAACCAAAAGCTAATTTCATTGACAACGGAACAGTGTTTAATAACTGCTTTAGGTTTCCCATCTGGCCGTAATTTTAAATCGATGGAAAAAACTTAAATGTAGAGGAAATATGTCTCATCGGGTGAATTGATGAAAGGCAGAGACATCATCTCCGCGTTTGATTTCACGCGAGAGGACTTTATGCGTCTTTTCAACGACGCGAAGATTTGTGAGAGAAAGAGGAACCTTAGAATAGCCGAGGATAAGATGGCAATTACCGTGTTTTTGGAGCCTTCGACCAGGACTAGGCTCAGTTTTACCGCTGCCATGTTAAAGATAGGTGGCAAGGTCATGGATTTCGGTAGCATCGAGGCCTCGGCATTGATGAAGGGTGAGAGCTTCGAGGACACCATCAGAATGATTGACGGATACGATCCGGATGTGATCATCATCCGGCACAAGGTCGAGGGATCGGCCAAAATGGCCGCCGACATCGCCGAGCATCCGGTGATTAACGGCGGGGATGGCATGCATGAGCACCCGACCCAGGCGCTGACGGACCTGTACACCATGTACAAGGTCTTTGGTAAGATTGACGGGTTGAGGGTGGGGCTTCTCGGAGACCTGAAGCACGGCCGAACCCTGAGCAGCCTCAGCTATGCGCTCTCAATGTTCGACGGAGTCAAGCTCTATTGCATCGCGCCGCCGATTCTGCAGATGAGGCCTGGAGTGATTGAAAGAATTAGGGGAAAGATTCCGTGCAAGTTCTATAACTCTCTGGAAGAGCTGGACGAGGAAATCGATGTCCTGTACGTTACCCGGGTCCAGAAGGAGAGATTTACCGATTTGCAGGAGTATGAGCGGGTCAAGGGAAGCTACATCGTGACCCCCACCCTCCTTTCCAAGCTGAAGAAAGTGCCGATAGTCATGCATCCACTACCGCGGGTTAACGAAATAACCACTGATGTGGACTCAATGCCGCAGGCGAAGTACTTCGAGCAGGCGACGAACGGCATGTACGTCCGGATGGCACTGCTGGCGAGCGTGATGGGTCTCAAAATCCCGGCGGATTAGTCGGTGTTGTCTTGTCCGTTGATTTACTGTTAAATAATGGTACCATAGTCACCTCAGCCGGGGAGTTCAAGGCCTCAGTGGCGGTCGACGAGGGCAAAATAGTTGCCATAGGCTCCGCCGCGTCAATGCCGCCGGCGGAGAAAGTGCTGGATCTAAGCGGACTTCATGTGCTGCCGGGCTTTGTGGACGCCCATGTCCATATGCGGGAGCCCGGCTTGACCTACAAAGAAGATTTCCTGAGCGGAACCAGCGCCGCTGCGGCAGGCGGAGTGACGACGATATTCGAAATGCCGAACACGCTGCCGCTGGTCACAAATGAAAAAATTTTGTTGGAGAAGGCCGCACTGCTCAAGGACAAGGCCTACGTGGATTTTTGCCTTTACGGGCTGATCGTCGAGGATAACGTGAATGAGTTGGCCGGGATGGCGAGGGCAGGGGCCATCGGCTTTAAGCTTCTTCTGGCCGAGGTGACCGGCGGTGTTCCCAGGCCGAGTAACGGTCTAATCTTCGAGTCCTTCAAAGAGTTGGCCAAGATAGGACTGACCGTTTCGGTTCATGCCGAAGATAAGAACGTCACCCAGTACTATACGGAAAAGCTGAAGGCAGTCACCAAGGAGCCTATAGCCCACTGCTGGGCCAGACCACCCATCGCTGAGGAGGAGGGAATTCAACTGTTGACCCTGTTCGCCGCCCAGGCAGGGAACAAGGTTCATTTAGTTCACACCAGCTGCGGGGTGGATTTGATTCGGGCGGCCAAGGCTGCCGGCACCAAGATAACCGCCGAGACCTGTCCTCAGTACCTAGTCTTCAGCGAGGAGGACATGCGGACTAAGGGCGCGGTACTGAAGATAAATCCACCCGTGAGGAGCAAGGTTTTGGTTCAAAAGCTCATTGAGGCGGTCAACGACGGCACCATCGATACCATCGGATCCGACCACGCACCGCATTCGGTCGAAGAGAAGACCAAGGAGAGCATCTGGGAGGCCTCCTCAGGTTGCATCGGTGTCGAGACCATGGTTCCGGTGATGCTGACCTTGGTCAACAAAGGGCTGATCAAGCTCGGCCGGCTTGTGGAAATGGGCGCAGAAAATCCGGCGAAGATCTTTGACCTCTACCCGAGAAAGGGAGCCATTGCAGTGGGTTCTGATGCCGACTTCACCATAGTTGATCTGAAGATGGAAAAAACGATAAAGGCGGAGGAGCTTCACAGCAAGCAGAAGGTCACGCCCTTTGAAGGTTTTCGAGTTAAAGGACTTCCAGTTTACACCATTGTCCGAGGCGAAATCGTCGCCGAACGCGGCGAGATTTTGGGCGGGCCAAAAGGCATATTTGTAAGGCCTTAAATTTTTATTTGACAACAAGCAGTGCAGTTAAGGATATATGGGAGTAACTTTAATTTCGGTTGAGGTGAATGGATGAAGCCCCGAGAAGCATATGACCGCACCTTGGAGCTGCTGCAAAGGCATCATGAGTGGTTCAGGTCGTCCATACCTTTAATCGCCAGCGAAAATGTAACCAGCCCGGCCGTCAGGGAGGCGCTGATTTGCGATTTTCAGCACCGTTACGCGGAAGGATGGCCTGGGGAAAGGGTTTACGCGGGTTGTACCTATATCGACCAGGTTGAAATTATCGCCATGGATTTGGCTCGAGAACTTTTCAAGGCGGAGCACGCTAACGTCCAACCGGTTTCGGGGCTCACCGCCAACCTCGCCGCGTTCACGGCCTTGACCGATCCCGGCGACACGATGATGTGTCTTTCCGTCGCCTCGGGAGGGCACATCAGCATGGCAAAGAAGAAATTCGGCGGCACAGCCGGTGCAGTTCACGGGCTGGAGGTTGAATATCTGCCTCTTGATGAAAAGCGAATGAATATCGATGTTGGCGCCGCTGCGAAGAAGATAGTGGAAGTAAAGCCGAAGCTGGTGACCTTCGGCGGCAGTGTTTTTCTCTTTCCCCACCCGGTGAAGGAGCTGAGCAAGGTGGCCAAGGACTGCGGCGCCCACGTGATGTATGATGCGGCTCATGTTGCTGGCCTGATAGCCGGTGGTCAGTTTCAGGATCCTCTCCGCGAGGGTGCCGAGGTCATGACCTGCAGCACGCATAAGACGCTGCCCGGCCCCCAGCACGGAATGATTCTGTGCACCAAGGAACTGGCGGAGCCGATAAACCGAGCAGTATTTCCAGGGATTGTCAGCAACCATCATCTGCATTCGGTAGCCGCCTTGGCCATTGCCCTAGCCGAGATGCTCGAGTTCGGCAGGGAGTATACGGCGCAGATAGTGAGAAACGCCAAGGCACTGGGTAAGGCGATGTATGATCAGGGGCTGGCGGTGCTGTGCCCAGATTTAGGATTTACAGAGTCCCACATCTTGGTTGTCGACGTTACCAAATACGGCGATGGCGGAACTCTAGAAAAGAAGCTTGAGAGCGCCAACATAATCCTGAACCGGAATCTGCTGCCGTGGGATCCGAGAGAGGGGCGCCACTACAAGAATCCGGGCGGCATCAGATTGGGTACCTCCGAAGTGACGCGGCTGGGGATGAAAGAGGGCGAGATGAAACAAATAGCTGAGTTTATCCGGAGAATAATCATCGACAATGAGGATTCGAAAAGCGTGGCCAGCGAGGTCGCCGAGTTTCGAAAAGATTTCCAGAAAGTGCATTATTGTTTCGAGTCAGCGACCGAGGCCTATGAGTACATACAGATTAGGTAGCTCGGTCGTTTTTGTTTTTAAATTTTTAATCCATTTTCTTTATCTCTTTTTTAACCTCCTTTTCGCCTGTTTTCTTGTGTTTCCACTCCAAAACAGAGAAGAAAAAAGTTATTTTGGCAAGAATCAGAACTTTTTCGCCTGATTTAAAAACAAGCTGATAATGGTCTGAAAGGAGAAATTGGATTACTTTCGGCGACCCCTCTCCGCCAATCTCCATAAAAACACTGGAAATTTTTTTATTGGGTGTTATCGTGTTCCTCTCCGCCAGCCAAGCCAAAAGCAGCCACGGCTTTTCAGGGATAATTTTGTCTCCTTTTGTGAAAAAAATTGCGCCCAAAATTAATAAACAGTGCGCATTTTTTTCATTAATTTTAAAGATTAAGTTCAAAGTTTTCACCGTATCGGCTAAATGCGCATCCAGCCATTTAGTTTTCCGCTGGACTTGAGGTGATCCTGTTGGAATCTAACTTGAAAGAGAAACTCGAAGATTTCCTGCACAAAAAGGAGATACAAAAGGACTTGCGGAAGGTAACAGCCTCAGGGAATAAATCCTTGGTGGTGGAGTTCGAAAAAATCCTGAATCACGATAAGGACCTTGCCGCGAATCTTCTCGATGCACCCGTCCAGTTCTTTGAAGCTGCAGATGAAATATTGGAAAACATAACCAAGATTTCGGGGTTCCGGCTCCGGGTGAAGGGAGCCGATAAGGTCATTGAAATCCGCAACATCCGTGCCGAACACGTGGGCAAGTTCATCCAGGTGGAAGGCGTGGTCACCCGCGCTGGCGAGGTTAAGCCCGAGGCTAGAGAGGCCGTCTTCAAGTGCCGACGATGCGGTGAGGAAAATCGGGTGCTGCAGCTGGGCGAGCTATTTCGGGAACCGCTTTTTTGTGAGAACCCAAATTGTGGAAAGAAGGGCCCATTCGACCTGTTGATCGAGAACACGGTCTTCAGGGATTGGCAGAGCATCCAGTTGCAGGAGCCTCCCGAGCGGTTGCGCGGCGGCAGAATGCCGCGCAGGCTGGATTGCATAATTCGGGATGATTTTGTTGATCGGGCAGTGCCCGGCAACAGGGTGCTAATAACGGGCGCGTTGCGGGTCTTCCAGGAAAGACTGCAGAAAGAGCGGCGGACAACGTTCCGCAAGATACTGTTTGTCAGCCATGTGGAAATAATGCAAAAAGGGGTGGAGGAGACCGAGCTTACTCCAGAGGACGAGGTCAAGATTAAAGAACTCGCGAAACAGGACGCATGGCTGAGGACCAACATAATCCAGTCGATTGCTCCCGCGGTCCACGGACATGAGGCCATAAAAGAAGCCATCGCGTTGCAATTGTTCGGCTGCAACCCCGTCATTTTGTCAGACGGGACGAGGCTGCGCGGTGATACCCACATATTGCTGACGGGTGACCCCGGTACCGCAAAAAGTCAAATTCTGAAGTGGGTCGCTAACGTGGCGCCCCGCGGCGTGTATACCTCCGGCATGAAGAGCACCGGTGCCGGGATAACGGCCGCGGCGGTTCGGGATGAGATGAGTGGCGGTTGGACGCTGGAAGCCGGAGCGCTGGTGATTGCCGACGGTGGTTTGGCCTGCATCGATGAGTTTGAAAAGATGAGGGATGAGGACAGATCGGCAATCTTGGAGTCGATGGAGCAGCAGACGATCAGTGTTGCCAAAGCAGGAATAATGGCGACGTTGAACACGCGCACCGCAATTCTAGCAGCGGCCAACCCGGTGTTGGGTAGGTTCGCCAAGGAGGAGCCCGCGCTAAAACAGCTTCCCATCGATCCCGTCATCCTGTCTAGGTTTGACCTAGTTTTCATATTGAGGGACGAGCCGCGAACCGATTACGACAGGTCGATAGCCCAGCATGTCCTGCACCTCTATACCTCGCCGGGCAAGGTCTTGAAGGCCCCGTTTGATCCCGAATTTCTGCGCAAGATCATCATCTACGCGCGCAAGAACATAGACCCCAAGCTGGACGACAAAGAGGCCCAGAAGGTCATTGAAGATTTTTTCGTAGGGTGGAGAAAGTCGGCGGCGGAATCGGGCGACCCGCTTCCGATAACAGTTAGGCAGCTTGAGTCAATAATCCGTCTCGCCAAGGCGAATGCCCGGCTGAGATTAAGCGACCAAGTTACCGTTGAGGACGCCAACCGTGCGATCTCGCTCATCAAGACCTCGTTGAGGGACGCCGGTTTCGATGTTGACAAGGGCAAGGTCGACGTTGATTTAATCATGACCGGGATTCCTAGGTCCCAGCGGGAGAGGCACATGCGCCTAATGAAGATTATCGAAGAGCTTGAGGAGAAGTACGGCGGAGCCGCGCCACTGGAGCAGATATTCCAGATGGCCGATTCTGAAAAAATTGATAGACGTTTCGTAGACTGGGTCATCTCCGAGGAGAAGAAGCGGGGACACCTCTACGAGCCGAAGCAGGGAATGATCAGCCGGGCGGTGAAATGATGAAACAGCGCGTCCGCGTCCTCAAGGATTTTCCTGAGGTCGAGCTGGTCGGGCGTAAGCTGGGCCCGTTTGCGGCGGGTGATGAAGTGGAGCTGTGGCTTTGGGACGCCAGCACCCTCAGGAGTTGTGGTTTTGTCGATTTCCTGCAACCGGCCACCGTGACCGAGATTAGAAAGCTTGTCCTCGCGGAGGAGCGAGGCCTAGACCCGCTGCCACTCCCAGAGAGCTTTTACCTCTCGATCGCCGGTCAAGCTTTTCGGATGCTGCAGGAAGGTAAGAGGGAGGAAGCCGATGAACTGGTTTCACAGGTTTTACTGTTTCTCGATGCCAGGTTGCCCAAGCTGGTGAGACTTGCCCTTTCCAACGGGGTTCCCCCCGGGCTAACCTCTGAGGAGCGCTTGCTGGTAAATGAGGTTTCCGGAATTATCGATGATTGGAATCGGAGGCTGAGGAGGTTATTCGAGTTTAGAGAGGAGGTGGGAAAAAATGGTGAGGGAAGGCCTGTTCAGTATGTTGTTGGAGACAAGGCCGATATTCAAAAACCGGGAGTACCTGAGGCCGAGCTACACTCCGGAGGAGCTTCCGCACCGGGATAGCCAGATACACCAGCTGGCGCGGATTTTGGCGGCACCCCTGCGGGGCGAGACTCCATCCAACATACTTATCTATGGCAAGACGGGGACGGGGAAAACCGCCTGCGTGAAGTACGTGACCAGAGAGCTGGAGAAGGTCAGCGACCGCTCGCCGCTGAAGGTGAGGTTGGTCTACATAAACTGCGAAGAGGTGAACACAAAGTACCGGGTTCTCGCCACGCTGGCCAACACTTTTCTTGAAAGGCTGAGGGGAAATTCTGGTGAGCTGCCCGACAGTGTCCCCATGACGGGTTGGCCCACAGACGAAGTTTACAAGTGCTTTTTCCGGGCAATGGACAGCGAAAGGCAGCTGGCGGTGATAGTTCTTGACGAGATAGACAAGCTGGTGCTCCGGAGCGGTGATGAGGTGCTCTACCACCTGACGCGGATGAACTCCGACCTGAAGAATTCCAAAGTTTCCATCATCGGAATTTCTAACGACCTGAATTTCATGAACTATCTCGATCCCCGCGTCAGGAGCAGCCTCAGCGAGGAGGAGCTGGTCTTTCCACCTTATAACGCGGTTCAGCTCAAGGACATCCTGGAGAAGCGGGCTAGGATAAGCTTTATGGAAGGTGTGATCCAGGACGGCGTAATTTCCCTCTGCGCGGCGCATGCGGCCCGGGAGCACGGTGACGCGCGCCGGGCACTGGACCTTCTCAGGGTCGCCGGGGAGCTGGCGGAGAGGGAGGGTCAGGAAAGGGTGACAGTGGAACACGTCAGACGCGCCTACGAGAAGATAGAGCAGGATAAAATGGTTGAGGTCATCAGGACGCTGCCCACACAGTCCAAGATGGTTCTCTACAGTATCGTCATTCTTTCGGAAAGGATGCCCCGTTCCGTCATCAGCGGCGAGGTCTACAACGTCTATCGCGAGGTATGCAGCCAGGCCGGTTTGGACATCCTGACACAGCGCCGCGTCGGTGATTTGATTTCAGAGCTGGACATGCTAGGGATCATCAGCGCCAAGATAGTCAACAAAGGTCGCCAAGGTAGGACCAAGGAGATAAGATTGAACATTCATCCCACCCAGGCGATGGCGGCCATCCACGACGAGCAGTTCACGGTCGTGGATTCTCTGAAGCTGTTGCGTCAGCTCACGCTGGTCTAGGTGGTGCTCCATGGATGAAGGCGCCCTGGTGCGAAAGTTTATCGAGGCAGAGATGCAGCTGACCCAGGAGGCGCTGGAAAAGCTGCGGAACAACAAAGATGCCAGCGTTTCCGTGGATCGGGTGATATTGGCCCTGAAGGAACTTGAGAACAGGCCTTTTTTGATTACTGGCGAGATCATCTCCGAGGTCTTGGAAAGGCAGACGCACAGGGAGGAGCAGGCCATTTTACCCCCGGTTCTTCCGCAACCGGAGCCCGCGAAAGTAGAGGTAACTGCGGAAAAGAGACTACCCGAGCTTTCGTTCACGAAGTTCAAACCGCTGGCCGCAGAGTACGCGCCCAGGGTCAAGGTCGTCAGGGAGGTCACCGGTCAGAGCTATGGTGAGGGCGACATTTCCGATTTTGTGAGCCTGTTTCGCGACAGATATGAGTGCATTGGTTCAATCTTGAAGAAGCGGTTAGATCTGAACGATGCGGTGCCGATCAGCAGCCTGAGAAATCTTCTGGACAAACAGCAGGTGAAGGTCGTGGGCATGGTGCGGGACAAGAGGGAGTCCGCGGCGGGAAACATCGTGCTCGAGCTCGAGGACCTCAGCGGCTCGGTGACAGCGCTCGTCTTCAGCAGCAACAAGGAGCTGGTCAGAAAGGCCGGAGAGGTGAACACCGACGAGGTGATCGGGGTCGTTGCCTCCCTGAAGGTGGACGGCCGGGCGCCGAGGCTCTTCGTGAGGGACATCATCTGGCCGGACATACCGATAAAGCACGAGGTCCACCGGGCGGAGGAGCCTGTGTGCGCCGCTTTGCTCTCGGACCTGCACGTCGGCAGCACTCAATTTTTTGAGGACGTGTTTCTGAAGTTCCTCAGATGGCTCCGCGGCGAGTCGGACGATCCCGACGTGGGGCTTGCGGGGACGGTCAAGTACTTGGTGATTGCCGGGGACATTGTCGATGGAATCGGGGTCTATCCGCACCAGGAAGAGGAACTTTTGATCAACGATATCTTCAAACAGTACGATCTGGCCGCCAAGCTCCTAGCCCAGGTCCCGGACCACATCACCATCATCATCTCGCCCGGCAACCACGATGCCGTACGTCCTTCGGAGCCCCAGCCGGCGATCCATAAGGATATCGCCAGCGGGCTGTATGACCTGAACTCCATCATGGTCGGAAATCCCGTTCGTCTTTCGCTCCACGGGGTGGAGTTCCTCGTTTATCACGGCAGGAGCTTCGACGATGTCATCTCGAGCATCCCGGGCCTGAACCGTGAGGAGGCCACCCCACCGATGATCAAGCTGCTGAAGAAGAGGCACCTAGCCCCGATCTACGGCGGGCGGACGTTGCTTTCACCCGAGAAGAAGGATTACCTGGTGATAGACGAGATACCTGATGTTTTTCACTGCGGCCACCTTCACGTCTTCGGCTATGACCGATACCGTGATGTTTCAGTCATCAACTCGGGCACCTTCCAGGGCATGACCAATTTCATGAGGCAGCTCGGGGTCAGGCCCACCCCTGGAATTGTGCCGATAATAAACCTGCAGACCCATGAGGCGGCGGTGAAGAAGTTTGTCTAAGGTGGATAGGATCCTTCAGAGGATAAAAGCGATCATTTTGGACATGGACGGCGTGATCTACCGCGGCAACCAACCGATCGAAGGGGCCGCCAGAGCCGTGGCCTTTCTGCGGGGCTTGGGTAAGAAGGTCATTTTTCTGACCAACAATTCCGAAAATTCCCGTTCCTTCTACGTGCAGAAGTTGAGGCAGATGGGGATACCGGTCGGAGAAAATGATGTGATCACCTCCGGACAAGTTGCGGCCGACTTCATCAAACGGCGCGATCCCCAGGCCAAGGTCTTTGTCATCGGGGGTCGAGGACTGGTCGAGGAGATAGCTCAGGCCGAACTGGAGATTGTTTCCCCAGAAAGGGCAAACTATGTCGTCGTCGGCATCGACCAGGCGCTGACCTATGAAAAGCTCAAAGACGGCCTCCAGGCGCTCCTGTCCGGGGCTAGGTTCATCGCCACCAACCCCGACCGCGTTTACCCCACGGAGCACGGATTTCTGCCCGGGGCGGGGGCGATTGTCGCCGCGCTGGAGCGAAGCTCGGGAAGAAAGCCGGACGTGATAATCGGCAAGCCGTCACCCCACATGGTTAGTTATGTCCTGAAGAAATTTGGGCTCAAGCCGAGCACAACCGCCATCATCGGCGACCAGATTGAAACCGATATCAAGGCGGGTAAGAGGGCAGGGCTGCTGACGATATTGGTTTTGTCCGGAGTGGCTACTGAGGTCGACGTTAAAAAAGTTAGGGGCACCAAAAATGCCCCGGATTGCGTTCTGGGCAGTCTGGCGGAGGTGGTCCTCTGAGTTCCTTCAGCCTTTCGATGGAGGAGTACTTTGAGGAGCTGGAGCGAAAGACGGAGGAGCTATACAAGATAGCCAGCGAGGCTCGGGCGCTGGGAAAGGACCCCGAGCTTGAGCCTGAGATACCCCGGGCTGGTGATCTGGCCAGCAGGGTGGAAAAGCTGGTCGGTCCTGAGGGAGTTGCCGAGGTGATCAGACAACTGGAGAAGCAGATGCCCCGGGAGGAGGTAGCGCTGAAGATTGCCGAGATGATAGTTGATGGAAAGTTTGGAAGCGCTGATGAGCAGACGTTGGCCAAGCAGGCAGTGAGGACCGCGCTGGCGGTTCTGACCGAAGGCGTCGTCGTGGCCCCGATCGAGGGCATAACCGATGTGAAGATCAAGAACAACTTCGATGGGACCCAGTATCTGGCCCTCTATTTTGCCAGCCCGATAAGGGCGGCCGGTGGCACCGCCGCCGCGCTGGCAGTTCTTGCCGGCGATTTCGTCCGCCGCCGCCTCTACCTCAGCCCCTACAAGGCCACCGAGCCCGAGATAGAGCGGTTCGTGGAGGAAGTGGAGATCTATCGAACCTCCGTCGGCCGGGAGCAGTACACGCCGCCTCCCGAGGACATTCGGCTGGTGATGCAGAACATACCGGTTGAGATCACGGGGGAGCCGTCGGGTAAGGAGGCCACCGTGATGGTCTTCCGGGACCTCGACAGGGTTGAGCACAACCGGGTCAGAGGGGGAGCGGTCCTGGCCATGGTGGAGGGGGTCATGCAGAAGGCCCCGAAGATAATGAAGTATGTCAATAAGCTCAATATCGATGGTTGGTCCTGGCTCAAAGATATAATCGCCAAGGTGTCGACGAAGGAGGAAACCAAGCAGGTTTTCCCCAAAGGTGATAAATACCTGGATGAGGTAATCGCGGGAAGGCCCGTTTTTTCGCATCCCGGGACCGAGGGGCACAAAGGTCGCGAGGGCGGTTTCAGGCTCCGTTACGGCCGGGCGAGGAACACGGGCATCGCCGCCGTTGGCATCCATCCGGCCACCATGGCGATTTGCGACGATTTTCTGGTGGCGGGGACTCAGCTGAAGACGGAGCGGCCGGGCAAGGGAGGGGCGGTTACCCCCGTGAACAGCATCAAGGGCCCCACGGTCAAGCTCAAGGACGGATCGGTGGTCCAGATAAAGACGCTGGAGCAGGCGCTGGATCTACGGCCGCAGGTGGAGGAGATACTATTTCTGGGCGATATCCTAATCGGTTACGGAGAATTTCTGGAGAACAACCACCCGCTGATGCCCGCGGGCTACTGTGAGGAATGGTGGGCGCAGGAGGTTGAGCGGGCGCTGGCGGGGAGGAAATTTGACCAGGACTTGACCCCATACCTCTCCAAGCCCTACCCCAGCCCTCCGCCGGCCCTAGCCGTGAGGATTGCGGAGGAGCTTGGCGTGCCGCTTCATCCCGCCTACACCTATTCCTATTCCGAGCTCAGCGTGGAGGAGCTTCAGGAGCTCTGCGTCTGGCTTCTTCGCGGTGAGCCGACCTTTCAGGATGGTGAGCTCAGGCAGCTGCGCGTGCCCCTAGATCCAGCCCCGAAGAGGGTCCTGGAGGAGCTCGGGGTCCCGCACAGAGTTGTCGACGGCCATGTGGTGATAGAGGAGCACGCGTTGCCGCTCTGCAGAACTCTGGGGATTCTGGAGGGGCAGCGCCTGACCCGGGAGAGGTTTGACCGAGTGCTGAAGGAGAGCCGGTTCAAGAGCATCATGGAGATAATCTGTGCCTTGGCCGGGTTCACCGTGAGGGAGGAGGGTCCCACGCGCATCGGGGCCAGAATGGGCAGGCCGGAAAAGGCTGACCCGAGGCAGATGAGCCCTTCGGTACACCTGCTCTTCCCCATCGGCATGCGAGGTGGCATGACGCGCAACCTGATCAAGGCGGCGCAGAAGGAGGGCGGGGTCTCGGTTGAGCTCGCCGTCCTGAAGTGCACCAATTGCGGTGAAATCGGTTTCACCAGAAGGTGCCAGAAGTGCGGCGGCGTGGCCGAGTACACCAAGTGCTGCCCGAAGTGCAAGCGCGTGGTGTCAGCCGAGGTCTGCCCGACCTGCAAGACCGGCACCGAGTACTTCGTCGAGCGAACGATCGACCTGAAGGCGATGCTGGACGAGGCCGCGCAGAGGCTGGGGGAGGACCTTCCCGAGCTGGTCAAAGGCGTGATCGGCATGACGAGCGATTTCAAGATCCCCGAGCCGATAGAGAAGGGGATTCTCCGCGCCAAGCACGGGGTGGAGGTCTTCAAGGATGGGACCATCAGGTTTGACGCGACCGATGTGCCGCTCACCCACTTCATGCCGCGCGAGATCGGGACCCCGGTGGAGCGCCTGCGGGAGCTGGGCTACACCGTGGATAAGGACGGTAATCCGCTCGAGCGTGAGGACCAGATCGTGGAGCTGAAGGTCCAGGACATTCTTCTCTCACGGGCGGGGGCGGGGTACCTCTTCCGGGCATCGAAGTTCATCGATGACCTCCTGCAAAAGTTCTACGGCCTGAAGCCCTATTACAACGCCAATCGGCCCTCCGACCTGGTGGGCCAGCTGGTGATCGGCTTGGCACCGCACACCTCGGTGGGCGTCGTCGGCCGGATAATCGGGTTCACTGAGGCCACGGTGGGATACGCGCACCCGTACTTCCATGCCGCCAAGAGGCGGGACTGCGACGGCGACGAGGACTGCGTGATGCTTCTGCTCGACGCGCTGCTCAACTTCAGCAAGTGGTTTTTGCCGTCAAAGCGCGGCGGGACGATGGACGCACCGCTTATCCTCAGCACCCGGATAGACCCGACCGAGATCGACAAGGAGGTTCACAACATGGACGTCATGTCCCGGTATCCTCTGGAGTTCTATGAGGCCACGCTGCGTTATGCCAGCCCGGTTGAGCTCACCAGGATCATGGAGACGGTCGAGCGCCGGCTTGGCACGGAGCGGCAGTACACCGGGTTGAACTATTCCTTTGAGACCAGCGACATCGCCGCCGGGGCGCGCTCGAGCCGTTATAAGACTTTGGAGACGATGGAGGAGAAGACGGACTACCAGCTCGGCCTCGCCAAAAGGATCAGGGCGGTCGACGCCAGGGACGTGGCGGAGAAGCTCATCGAGCACCACTTCATACCCGACCTGAAGGGGAACATCAGGACGTTCGCCACGCAAAAGTTCCGTTGCACGAGCTGCAACCAGATCCATCGCAGGGTCCCGCTCAGCGGGGTCTGCTCAAAGTGCGGCGGAAAGCTCGTGCTCACCGTGACCCGCGGCGGCGTTGAGAAGTACCTGCAGATCGCGATGAGGATTGCCGAGGAATACGGGGTCTCCGAATACACCAAGCAGCGCCTGGAGCTGACCCGGCGGGAAATCCGTTCCACCTTTGAGAGCGACGCGAGAAGGCAGCTGAGCTTGGCCGATTTCATGTGAAGGGGCTTCGCGAAAACATTTTACCCGTTGAGCGGGAAAACTGGTTTGGGCCGGGGTAGCCAAGCCAGGTAAGGCGCCAGTCATAAAGGGCGAAACTCGAGATCTGGTTCTCCTTCGGAGAGCAGGGGTTCAAATCCCCTCCCCGGCGCCTTTTTGTCCCGGTTATGTCGTTTTACGCGGGAACAATTGGTCTGAAAAAGATGTGGCTAGGGCGGCAGTAGTCGGCGCTCTACTACTCCTCCTGGGCCTCGTTCACTGAAAATCTGGGCCGAGAACCTGCTGATGCGGACCCCCCTTTCGAGCCAGCAGTCGGGCATAAGGCCCGCTTTCAGGCAGGTGTTCGACAGAAATTCTTCGGCATCCCAGCCGTACTCGACGGCGACCTGAGGCAGCAGCAGCCCCGCGCCGCCCATCCCCTCCACTATCAGGCCGTCCCTGCCGATTTCGATTAGCCTAGGATATTCCTTGGGATGATTGACCTTCAGCAGCTCGGGCTTGGACAGGACGCTGACCTCAACCTCTATCTCCCGCATTTCCTTAAGGGTCACGGGCGGGAAGCGGGGGTCGCGGGTGGCAGCGCTTATGGCGGCGTCGATCAGGGCGTCGATCAACGGCATGGTCGGCAGCGGGTGTCCGATGCATCCCCGCAGCTCACCATTTTTGGTGAGGGTGACAAAAACACCGCCGGGCTCAAGGAGCTTGTTTGGGACCTTCGGACGGGGCAGGATCTTGCCGCTGCTGAGATAGGTTTCGATCGTTTTTCGGGCGGTTTTCACCAGCAGGGCGCCCTCTTCAAGAGAAAGCATGATATCACTTCAGCAGATCGTTATATTTGTTTACCTCCTCAGTTATGTTTTTCCAGTGCTTTCCTCGCCAGTATATCTTGCCGCAATTGGTGCAGCGCCAGAAGTCGTTGGTCATCAAGACCTTTTCAGGAACCATGCCCTCAACCGTGTCTTTGGCGACCGGCGTCAGGGTCCCGTTGCAGACCGAGCACCGGGATTTCTCCGGGATGATTTCGATTCTTTCACCCAGACGCCTTGAGATTTCCGCCAGCTGGCCGGCGACTTCAGTTTCCCTGATGAGGACGCTTCTTAATCCCTGCCTGAGGGCGCGCCTGTGCAGCTGTACGTCTGCGGTCAGGAGAACTCCGCCTTCTTCATTGACGGTTTCAAGGATTCGCTCGTCCTGACCTTCCGGCGGCAGATTCGTCCGGCCCATGTAAATGACATCATAACCGGCCAAGCGCAGCCACCGCGCCAGTTTACCCAGCATCCCGTTGGCAACAAACCTCATATCCGATTTAATTTACGGTGCAGGGTCAAAAATAGCTGCCCTCATTCTCAAGCTTAAAAAAGGTGGCGGAGAACTCAGAATGGGTAAGGAAATGCGCCAGCGGGTTCAGGTTAAGTGCCCCATCTGCGGCAAGCTGTTTGACCTTGATCTGGATATCAACACCTACGTCAGCGTGGAAACCGCCCCCGCCCAGCCGAAGAAGCAGATTTCCCTGATACTCCGGAGCAATGAGGCCAAGGTCGACTTTGTACTGCGCGCCATGCGGGCCCTAGCGAGCAAGGAGCCGAGCGGCATGATCGAGGTCGATGAGATAGTTGATCTTGCCCAGAAGGTGGGTCTGGAGCGTGATGAGGTCAACGAGATAATTGCCGCGGAGAAGCGGGCCGGCCACATCTATGAGCCGAAGCCGGGAGTGGTCTGTTTCACGATTCCGCCCGAACGTTCCCGGAGCTAGGCGCGTCACTGGTTTTAACCCGTTTCCAGCTCCTCTTGGATTTCCTTGGTTTCCTTGATCTCGGCCTTTTTACTGCCCTTTCGTTCCTTTTTGCGGCGCTTAAAACGGCGCAACCGGAACACCGGTTTAATTTTTTTCCTCAAATTATAAAAATTTCAAGATTTTTCCTTGAGATCATTCAAGTGGTCCGAACTCTGAACCACGCTTTTTCGCTTATAAACGGCGATCGACCAAATTAATAGCGGTATTGATGCCGGAGAGATGGGACGTTGTCGTCGCGGGGGGAGGAACCGCCGGCCTAACTGCGGCCAGATCCGCCGCCTTGGAGGGCGGCAAGGTGCTTTTGCTTGAGATGGGCGCCCGGATTGGGTCCTCAGCCCAGCTAGCCAGCCTGATCCCGGCAGATGTTGATTTTCCGGGCAAAAGGCAGGCGGTTCATCCCTTGAGGCAGGTTGAACTTCATGCTCCGCATAGGGAGTTGAGGGTAAAATGCAATCGGGCGATGATTGTCGACCAAAGACGCTTGGCGGAAAATTTGGCCGCCGAGGTTGCCGAAAACAGGGGCGAAATCTGGCTGAATGCCCCGGTGAAAGGACTTCTGGTGGAGGATGGGGCCGTGCGAGGCGTTCACCTCGAGGCCGGGGGCTGGTCCGAAAATATCCGGTGTGAGGTGGTCATCGACGCCACGGGCGCGCGGGGCGAGATGTCGGGCTTGTTTTTGAGAGAGGTTCTTAAAACCGGTTGGAACCGGGAACTTCTGGCCTTCAGCAATGAGTACCTGATGGCCAACGCCGGGGAAGGAAAAGCCGATCTTTTTTTCGACTCCTACGTGGCGCCGGGCGGACATGCCTGGGTCTACCCGCTCGCCAAGGGTTTTGCGGCGTCGGGAATATTCGGGCTGAGAATACACCCGGACGCGGCGCTGGACGAGTTTTTGGGAAGAAAGCGGATAGAGGGCCTCGCGCAAGCAATGCCGATAGCCGCCACCAGAGGTCAGCTGCCCCTGGAAGGTCCGCTGTCTCGGACCTGCGCCGACGGGATAATTGCGGTGGGCGGCGCCGCAGGGCATATCTACCCCCTCTCCGGACAGGGGCTGCTCTACTCCCTGCGCTGCGGGGAGATCGCGGGCCGGGTGGCGATCGAAGCCGTGACCGAGGGCGACGTGGCGCAGAAGCGGCTTTCGGACTACGAGCGGATCTGGAGGTCGGAGTTTGACCGGGACTTTGAGATCGCGGGTGCTCTCCAGTCCTCCCTGAGCGTTTTTCAGGATCAAAAAATGGATACCATCGTCGCGACGCTCGAGGGCAAGCCGAGCCTGCAGCGGGCCTTCATCGACCTGTGGTATGGTTTCAGGCCGGAGTCCTCGATGAAGAGGCTGCTCCAGGATGGCGAGATTTCGAAAATCCTTGGCGGAGGAACGGCCGCCGAGCCGGCCCGCAGGAGGTAGTCCCGATGCACTGCCCGCTGTGCAGCAGCACTGCGGTTCTCTACGACGATGTCAGAGGTGAGAGGATTTGTACGCGCTGCGGTTTCGTGATCCTGGAGCGGCTGTATGCGGCGGGCCCGGAGGGAAGGATGGAACCGGGCGAGAACCGGGAGCGCGCCGATCTCTCCTCGGGCTTTGACCTGAGCCAGCACGACTACGGGCTGGGCTCTAGGTTCAGCGTTTCTCGGGATTTGCCTCCCTCCGAGCGCGCCCGGCTGCGCCGGATGCAGGTGCTCCACCAGCGGGCGCGCGTCATGGACTGGGAGGACCGGAGCCTCCGCGAGGTGCTGCTCGACCTCGACAAGCTTTGTGAGGACCTTTCGCTCTCCAAAGGGATCAAGGTTGAGATCAGCACGTATTATCGGAAGGCGCGGGCCAAGAGGCTGACCTCGGGCCGGAGCGCGCAGCAGATCTTGGCGGCGCTCATCCTGACCACATGCCGGCTCAGGGGGATACCGAGGACCGACCAGGAGATCGCGAACGCCGTCTCCGTCCGCTTCGGGCAGGACAGGTCGGCGGTTTTGAAGGGCATCCGCAGGTATGTCAAGCTGTTCGCCAGGGAGCTCGGCCTGAAGCTGCCCCGCCTGTCAGCAGATAGCTTCATCGACAGGTTCACCCCGCAGCTGGAGCTGTCCCAGGAGGCCGTCGTGAAGGCCCACGAAATCCTGAAGCTCATGCCCCGGAGCTTTGTCCAGGGCAAGCCGCCGCTTTTCCTCGCCGCGGTCGCGATTTACTGCGGGGCCAACGCCTCGGGTGAGAGGGTCACGCTGAAAAGGGTGGCGCGGACCCTGGGCGTGGGCGTCTCCAGCCTCTCCAGCAGCGCAGCGGAGATAAGGAACATCGTGCCCGGGGTATGATGATTTTCCCCTCCTTCTCCGTCCCGATTTCTTCCGTTTTTCCTTGAAGGCGAAGCAGTCCGGTAACGGCGGCCAGAGCAGCGTCGATTTCGTGGCGGCCGGCACCGCCTTGGAGCTCAAACCCCGCCCGCCTCAGTCCCGCGACCCACTTTTTCCTGTCGTCGCTGCCGAAGAGTATCAGGCCTGAGGTCCTCGGATGGACCTCGATGACCTCAATACCGCTTCTCCGGATTTTTCCGGCCAGCTTCATGCCCCGCACGGTCAGCGACCTCATGCCGCCGAAGTTTGGTGGGAACACCCGAAAGCCGCGCCTGATCAGGGCGAGATCGGCCTCCCTGAGGCTGCCGCGGCCGGGCAGGCTGAGCGGGGCGTCGATGGCCACGACCGACGGTTGACTGGCGGCGCAGGTTTTCAGAATTTCGCTGTCCCGGTAAATGATTTGGTTGTGGAGCTCATGGTCGGTGAGGAGGGAAAAGCCGCTCGGGTTGGACTCCAGCCCGGCGAGGTCGATCCCGATTACCTTCACCATCACGATCAGTTCTTCTTGGGACGGCTTATTGGTTCCGCTGGCAGAACGGCTGCATCCATCCGAAGCGGGAAGAGGTAAAAGCAACGGTTTAGCGCTTCTCCAGCACTGAGGCCAGCATCAGCGGCAGGATCACAGTTATGTCCCCGATCACCGTCACGGTCTTTGCCCTCTCCGCGACCTTCCCCCAGGACTTGGCCTCGTCAAGGGTTGCCCCGCTGAGCCCGCCGGGCTCGGGCCGGTCCATCGTGATCTGGATCGCGTAGTCGAAGGAACGGGGCGTCAGGAGCATGCTCTGGAAGATGAAGTTCTTCGGCACCCCGCCGCCGAGCAGGACCGCCCCCGCCATCTCCGCCCCGCTGGCCAGTTCGAAGATTTGCTTGATGTCCTTCAGGACGTCTATGGTGACGTCGTGCTCCTGAGAGTAGAGCCAGGCTTGGAGCCCCAGTATCGAGTCGGCGATCGCGGGGCAGAAGACCGGAACCCCCTTTTCGGCCGCGGCCCTGAGGAACGAGTTCTTGTCCTTCAGCTCCAGGCCGATTTTGCGCAGCAGCTCCGCAGAGGACATCCTGGAACCACCCTTGAAGACCTTGGCGAATATCGGTTGGATTTTTTCCTCAAAGATCTCGAATGCCCTTTGCGGGACATACACGTCGTAGATCCGGCTTATTCTTTTTCTGCGCAGTTCCGCATCGTCGGCGAACTCGTCCCCCTGCGCGTGCCTCCCGCCGAAGGCCTCGATCAGGTCGTGGGTGGCGTTGGCCCCGGTGACCACCATCGCATGGACTAGGCCCTCCCGGATGGCGCTGGCGAGCACGTGCCTCAGGCCGCCGGGGACGACGGCGCCGCCAACGCCCATGAAGATGGTCGCCCGCGCCCGGAGCATTTCGCGGTAGATCTCCACGGCCTTGGCCACGCGCCCCGCGCTGAAAACGCCGCTTTTCCCCATCTCTGCGACCAGATCTCTGACGCTCATCCCGGGCTCCAGATCCATGTGTTTGACCCATCTGACCATCGCGATCGCTCCCAAAGAAGTTCGGCTTGGCGGAATTTAAATGAGGCACTTCCGGGTTTCAGAGGTTTTTTAAGTCCGGGTGCGGATTACTGGTCTGTGGGGCCGTGGTGTAGCTTGGTTAGCACACCAGCGCTGGCTGGGCTAAAAGCAGGCTCCAGTGGACCGTCGTGGGTCTGCTGACGCAAGGATGATGACCCATTGGAGCGGTGCGATGAGACCTGCGAACCCGGGTTCAAATCCTGGCGGCCCCACCACTATCCGACATAGCGGCGTTGAAAACAAGTTACTACATTTTCAACTAATTTTTGAATCTTGAGTGAATGGTGATGGAGCTTTGTTTTTAGCCAATTAATAGGATCTTGGATTTTAGAATGATTTTTCGAAACATAGCACCTTCGTCACGAATAGCTTTTCAACATATTTTCTACAACAACTTTCTTAAGCTGCTGCAGGAATATTTTTTGAGGCCAAATTATGACAGCGGTTATCTCGAGCCTGAAGGCGCGGAAGATCTTGGACAGCCGCGGCAACCCCACCATCGAGGTGGTGGTCGGCGTCCGCGATGCCCGGGGCGAGGTCTGCTACGGCCGGGCGGCGGCGCCCAGCGGGGCCAGCAAGGGAAAGCTCGAGGTGGTGGACTTCCCGGCGGGCGGCGTGGATAAAGCCCTGGAGAAGGTCGGTGAGATCGCCCCCAGGTTGTCCGGAATCGATGCCTCAGATCAGGCCAGGGTCGATGAGATGCTTCACGAGCTGGACGGGACGCCCAACCTGTCGGTGCTGGGCGGGAACACCACCGTGGCCATTTCCCTTGCGGTGGCCAAGGCCGCGGCTTTGGCCAAGCAAATGCCCCTCTACCGATATCTGGGCGGCAGCGGTGACCTGACGCTCCCCTACCCGCTGGGGAACGTCATCGGCGGCGGCAAGCACGCCGGAGGATATGCCCCGGACATCCAGGAGTACCTCGTGGTTCCCGTGGGGGCTAGGAGAGCCTCCGATGCCGTCTTCACCAACGCCCAGGTCCACAGGAAGCTCGGCCAGATGTTCAGCGAGGCCAACCCCTCCTTCACCCGCGGGAAGAGCGACGAGGGCGCCTGGTCCCCGAACATCTGCAACGAGGGCGCGCTCGAGTTCCTCGCCGAGGCCTGCGAGAAGGTCAGCGCCGAGACGGGTGTCGAGGTGAGGCCGGCGCTGGATGTCGCGGCGAGCAGCCTCTACGACGCCGAGAGGAAGGTCTACGCCTACAAGCGGGAGGCGGTGACGCGGGACCCCGGGGAACAGCTCGAGTTCATCCTGGACCTGATCGAGAGGTTCAAGCTCTTCTACGTTGAGGACCCCCTTCACGAGGAGGACTTCGAGGGGTTTGCCGAGCTGACCCGGAAGGTCGGGAAGGACTGCTTCATCTGCGGTGACGACATCTTCGTGACCAACGTGAGCCGGATCAGGATGGGGATCAGGTCCAAGGCGGCGAACGCGATCATCATCAAGCCCAACCAGATCGGGACCCTGACCGATACCTTTAAAGCGGTGGAGCTGGCAAGGCGAAATAAATACATGCCGGTGATCTCCCACCGGTCCGGAGAAACCACCGACGAGACGATCGCCCACCTTGCGGTGGCGTGGCGCTGCCCGATGATCAAGACGGGCGTAGTCGGCGGGGAGAGAATCGCTAAGCTTAATGAACTGATCCGGATAGAGGAGGATTTGGGAGACAGGGCTAGGATGAGTGGATTGAGATGAATGAGGCGGAATTTGGCGAGGGAGCGGCAGGTCTGATAGACTTCGAGGTCTACCTGTCGAGCGGGGTCCACATCGGCACCAGGCAGAAGACCGGAGCGATGGCCCCCTTCATCTTCCGGGCCAGACCCGACGGGCTCTACGTGCTGGACATCCGGAAGACCGACGAGCGGATAGCCGTGGCCGGAAAGTTTCTGGCGAGGTTTCCCAAGTCCAAGATCGTCGTTGCCGCCGCGAGGCAGTACGGGCAGCGGCCGGCGCAGAAATTTTGCGAGGTCACGGGCGCGGTGCCGATGATCGGGAGGTTCATCCCCGGGACGTTCACCAACACCCACTACAAGGGATATATGGAACCCGAGGTCCTGTTCATCGCTGATCCGATAGCGGACGAGCAGCCCCTGCGGGAGGCGGCCCAGGTGGGCATCCCCGTCGTTGGCCTCTGCGACACGGACAATGAGACCGCGGACATCGATCTGGTGATCCCCACCAACAACAAGGGCCGCAAGGCGCTCGCTCTGGTTTTCTGGCTGCTCGCCAGACAGGTCCTCAGGGAGCGGGGAGAACTTTTGCCAGACCAGCCGTTCGGAGTCCAAGTTGAGGAGTTCGAAACAAAGGCTGGCGGTGAATAGTTGAGGCCTCCAGTAGTTGCGGGACAGTTTTACGCGGGGACCAGGGCGGAGCTGCTGCGGCAGATAGAGGAGTGTTACCTGAGCGAGCACGGTCCGGGCCGGCTGCCGCGGGTCGGCAAAGGACTGAGGAAGGTCGTCGGTCTGGTCTCTCCGCACGCGGGCTACATGTACTCGGGACCGGTCGCCGCCCACGGGTTCGCCCGGGTCGCCGAGGACGGTCTTCCCGCACGCATCGTTATTTTAGGCCCCAATCACACCGGCGCCGGGTCAGGGGTCTCGATCGTGACCTCGGGCAGGTGGAGGACCCCGTTGGGTGAGGTCCCGATTGATGGGGATCTGGGTGAGGAGATAAAAGCCGCCTCGGACATCATCGACGTCGACACAACGGCACATGCCTACGAGCACTCGATCGAGGTGCAGCTGCCCTTCCTCCAGCACCTCTTCGGTGATGCCTTCAAGATCGTTCCCATCTGCTTGATGTTGCAGGACGAGAGCACCAGCCTGGAGGTCGGTGACGCGATAGCCAAGGCCGCCGCCGGAAGTGATATCCTCATCATTGCCTCGACCGACTTTACCCACTACGAGCCGCAGAGGTACGCCGTGGAGAAGGACAGAATGGTGATTGAGAGAATAGTAAAAATGGACCCGCGCGGTGTGGTGCGCGTGGTGGACGAGGAAGGGATCACGATGTGCGGCTACGGCCCGGTCGCGGCGATGCTGCAGGCCGCGAAAAGGCTCGGGGCGAAGAGGGCGGAGCTGCTCAAGTATGCCACCAGCGGCGACACAGCCGGACCCATGGCCCAGGTGGTCGGATATGCCTCGATCGCCGTGTCAAAGTGATGCGATGAGACCTGTGATCGTGAAACTGGGAGGCAGCGTGATCACCGATAAGAGAAAACCTTTCACCGTCAAGCGCGCCGTCATCAGGAGGCTGGCCCGGGAGCTAAAGGAGGTCTGGGAGCCCCTGGTCATCGTGCACGGCGGCGGTTCCTTCGGCCACCCGCTGGCCCTGAAGTACCGGATCGCCGAGGGGTATCGGCACAGGAAGCAGCTGATCGGGATCTCCCACACCCACCTAGCCATGGAACGGCTGAACCGGCACCTGATCGAGGCGCTGCAGAGCGAGGGCATACCCGCGATGGCCTGCCAGCCCTCCGCCTGCACCCTGACCGCCAACGGCCGGATTGAGTCGATGGACCTCCGGCCGCTCCGGAAAATGCTGGCGCTGGGCCTCGTCCCGGTCCTTTACGGGGATGTCGTCCTCGACGCGGCTCAAGGCGTGAGCATCCTCTCGGGCGACCAGATGGTCTCCTACCTAGCGAGGAAGCTGGGCGCCTCCAGGGTGGTGCTGGGGGTTGACGTCGATGGGGTCTTCACCTCCTGCCCCAAGAAGGATAGCCGGGCCAGGCTGCTCCGGGTGATAACTCCGGAAGACGTGGAGCTGGTGCAGTCGATGGAGAAGGAGGCCCGGGGCGACGTGACCGGAGGGATGCGGGCCAAGGTGCAGGAGCTGCTGGAGCTGGCGAGGTTAGGCATAGAAGCGGAAATAGTAAATGCCGCCAGGCCCAATGTTCTCAGGGAAGCACTTAAGGGTAAAAGAGGTCTGGGCACGATGATCACTGGGGGGAAATGAGTTGGCGGGCAAGACCAGCGGTCGGAAGGACGATCATCTCAAGATATGCCTGAGGGAGGACGTTGAGGGCCTCTTCAAGGAAACCGGGTTCCTTGACATCGAGTTCATTCACAGGGCGTTGCCCGAAATTGATTTTAAGGAAGTGGACACCAGCACCAACTTCCTGGGTTTCAAGCTCAGCGCCCCGATCGTCATCGCCCCGATGACCGGCGGGAGCCGGCTGGGGCAGAAGTTTAATTTGATCCTCGCCGCGGCGGCCCAGGAGCTGGGGCTCGGGTTCGGGGTCGGCAGCCAGCGGGCGGCGATCGAGAGCCCCCGACTGGCCGAAACATTCAAGGTTAGGTCGGTGGCGCCGGACGTTTTTCTCATGGGCAACCTCGGGATGGCGCAGCTGGTCCAAGGCTACGGACTCCCCGAGGCACGCAAGGCCGTGGAGATGATTGACGCCGACGCGCTCTCCATCCACATGAACCCGCTTCAGGAGCTGGTGCAGCCCGAGGGTGAGCCCAGATACTGCGGGGCTCTGAAGAAGTTCGCCCAGGTCTGTGAGGGCCTGGATGTCCCGGTGATTGCCAAGGAGACCGGCTGCGGCGTGAGCGCCGAGGTG
>NZ_JBMFOX010000017.1:0-26030 GCF_049969415.1 Hadarchaeum sp. (SeqCode) | reverse complement strand
AAAAGGTCTTGTGAAGGTTTAAATGAACTATGTCGAAGCCCATGTCGCCCGGGCGGGCCTTTCCAATTATCCCGTTCAGATTCGCGCCATCGTAATAAAGCAGCCCTCCAGCGTCGTGAATGATCTGTGATATCTTCAAGATCTCATCCTCAAAGAGGCCTAAGGTGTTCGGATTGGTCATCATGAGAGCCGCGGTGTTTTCCGAAACGGCTGCCCGCAGCGCCTCGAGGTCAACCCTGCCGCGGCTATTTGAAGGCACCACAATGACGTTGAACCCCGCCATTCCGGCACTGGCAAAGTTAGTCCCGTGAGCGGAGTCGGGGACGATGACCTCCTTTCTTTTCTCACCTTTTTCTTTGAAGTAGGCTCGAACCAGTAACAATCCCAAAAACTCGCCATGCGCGCCCGCCGACGGCTGCAAACACATTCGGGACATCCCAGTTATCTCGCACAAGAGGCCCTCGAGACGGTACATTACTTCCAGTGCTCCTTGGACGGTTTCTTCATCCTGATCCGGATGGATGTTCACTACCTCTTCCAGACTGGCCAGTTCTTCGTTAATCTTCGGGTTGTACTTCATCGTGCATGAGCCGAGAGGATAAAATCCGGTATCCACGCAGTAGTTCATCTGCGAGAGTCTGATGTAGTGCCTCACTATCTCGGGCTGGGAAAGTTCCGGTATCCCAATGGAGTTTCGCATCAATTTTTCTGGGATGCTAAAGCTGGCGGGAACACCCTCTGGTAAAAGACATCCTTTGCAACTACTGTTCTCCATCTCAAAGATCAGCGGCTCCAAAAACGGCCCACGTGTCCAACGTGCTTGATGGTAGCTCATTCTTTACCCTCCTGGATCTCTTTCACTGACATGATGAAATCATCTAGGTTCTTCTTAGAATGAAGTTCCGTGGTACATATCAGGGCTGCCTCACCGAGCTCTTGAAATTCTCTGAGCAGAGGTTTTCCGCCTTGAATGCCCAGCTTGCGCAGCTCCGCATTCAGCTGGTCGATGCTGCCGCCGACCCGCTGAAGAGTAAACTCGTTGAAGTGCGGCGACTTAAAAATAGGAACTTTTAACCCGGCAATGCCGCTTAGATGCTTTATCAGATAGCTGGCATTGGCCGCACAGATTTCCGCAAGCTTACGCAGCCCCCCAGGTCCAAGGGTAACCAAAAAAACCGCGGCAGCGACCGCGCACAGGGCCTCATTGGAACAAATGTTGGAAGTGGCCTTCTCCCGCCTGATGTGCTGTTCCCGCGTCTGCAGGACCATCGTGAAACCGCGAGCTTTACCGTCAATCGTCTGGGTCATTCCAATCAGGCGGCCAGGCAGCTGCCTCAAAAGCCTAGGCTCGCCGCGGCAGGCAAAAATGCCGAGCGTTGGGCCGCCAAAAGAAACCGGGTTACCAAGTGGCTGCCCTTCACCGATCACGATATCTGCACCGTAGTCTCCAGGAGCCTTCAGCAGGCCTAAGGAAATCGGGTTTACGCCGACCACAAACAGCGCGCCATTTTTATGAGCCAGCTCAGCAACCTCCTCGACCTGCGTCTCTAAAAAGCCCAAATAACTTGGATTCTCAACGTAAACCCCTGCCGTGTCCTTGCCCACCACCTGTTCCAGCTGACCCAAGTTCAGCTGACCGCTTTCTACATCATAACCCACCTCAACAATCTCGATAGAAGGTCCTGCGGTGTAGTTCCTAAGCACCGAAAGGCGGTCTTTGGAAATAAGTTTTGGAACAACGAACTTGTTCCTCCCGGTCACCCGGGCACACATCAGGGCTGCCTCTCCCAGCGAGGTCGCCCAATCGTACATTGAGGCGTTGGCAACATCAAGTCCAACCAGCTCGGCAATCAGGCTCTGATACTCAAAAAGGGCTTGCAACATCCCCTGGGAGTTCTCGGGCTGGTAAGGTGTGTAAGAGGTCAAGAATTCGGAGCGCTCGATTATTTGACGCACGTGGGCCGGGATATAATGGGGCCAGACACCGCCCCCAAGAAAGGAGGGCATTTTAGTAAAAGGCCTATTCTTGGAAAGAATTGCCTTAACATGGTTAACGACTTCCAGCTCCGACATCGCTGAGGGGAGATTCAACTCCCTTTTTAATCGGACCTCGTGAGGAATATCAATGAAAAGTTCGCTTATGTCGGAAAGGCCTATCTCGCGAAGCATCCGCTCGCGAGTTTCCTCTGAGTTCGGTATGTAAGGGTGGACCATTGTCACCAGTTACTCAAGCTTTTTCAAGTACTCGGAATAAGCCTTGGCGTCCATCAGCAACTTGAGTTCCTTATCCAGCGCGCTGGGGGCAATAGTGCAGATCCATCCCTCATCGTAGGGGCTAGTGTTAACAAGCTCGGGCCGCTCTTGAAGCGCCTTATTCACCTCTTTGACTTCGCCGCTGATGGGGCTGTAAACCGTGGAGACGGCCTTTACCGACTCAACCGCGCCCAGCTCCATATCACGGCTCTTTGGCTCGCCAATTTGCTTGACCCTTCTGCCCACTACTGGGAGCTCAACGTAAACCACGTCACCCAGATTGTCCTGAGCATAATCGGTTATACCCACTCGAACCTGGCCATTTTCCACCTTAACCCATTCATGCTCCTTGCTGTAAAAGAACCCCTCTCGGACTTCATATTCGGACGTTGCCAAAGTGCTCACCTCAACTGCCTAATTTGCGCGCTTTACTTAAATGTTTGGGGCCATAAAAGTTTGCCGATTATCCTGGTAGGCCAAATACTTTTTTGATCTCGTCGAGGTCTCTTCGGTTTGGTTTTCGAGGATAGTTGTAAATCGGGCCGCGTGGGGACTCGTTGTAAAAGGGGCGATTGCATCCGGCACAGCCTGAGGTGATGAAAGGATCGCCCGACTCCACAATTTTTCTCAGAGATTCGCCATCGGCTCCAAAATCAAAAATCCGGCCCCCCTCAAACTTCATTTCCTCAGCCCTGACCAGGTTATTGGCGATTAGGAATCTGGCCAGCTGAACTCGGCGGTAACTGGCAACATCGGGTCGTGGCTGTTTGGAAAGGGGAGTCCCAGGAATAGGGGTAAAGGCAAAAAGCGCCACGGTTACACCGCCGTCGTGGAAGAACTGCAAAGCTCTGACCATCTCCTCCTCACTTTCACCCAAACCAACTATCAAATGGGTTGAAACCCTGTCGCCAAAAACCAACTGGGCGTTTTTCAGCGCCGCCATATGCCCTTCCCAGGAATACTCAGAACCCTTAACTTTGCTGAATATCTCTTTAGTCGCAGCATCGAAGGCCAACCCGACCCTTTCAACCCCTGAGGCGGACAATTTCTCCAATTCTTCGAGCGTGAGCGGTTGGCAGGAGACGGAAATCGGCAGCCTGCAGACTTCCCTAACCCGGGAAACAAGCTCGCCGATTACTTCAACGACACTAGGGGAATTAACCGCTTGAATACAAACTCTCTTGAATTTTTCTGAATTTTCTGATAAAGCTGTCAGAACGGACTCTAGATCGAACTTTGGCCAAACAACACGAGAAAGCATTTCCAGATCAGCCGTGCTTTCGCGCGCTTGCGGACAGAACTTACAGTTACCGCGACACCGGCCCTCAAAATACGTTAGAAAGTGAGCTGTTGTCGGAGCTTCGATCAATTTGCCGTGCCACAGGCCAAGAACTGCTCCAGTACCAAAAGCAACCCTCACTTTACTTAATTTTCTGTTTTGCGCAGGTTCCAACATGAACGCATGCCACCTTTCACAAATTGAATCTGCAAAATATTAACTGTTAGGTTCAAAACTCGACTTAACCACCGACTCTGGGACCGAACAACACGCATATAATTTTTTAACAGTCAATCCCATCCTCCGAGCCGCTTCAAGCGTTTTTTGCGCTGGCAGTTCAATCCTGTCTATGCCTGCCTCAAGAGCGGCTAGCTCTAGCCCAAGGCGATCTTGAAAACGGGGGCGCATGCAACCTAACGAGATGTCAATCTCCGGAAACATGGTTCTTGCTTTTATGGCAACTTTTTTGAAAACAGATGCTGAAGGTGGTTCCAATTCCCCGAAACCGGTGCCGGGCGTCGGTGCCAGAACTAGTAAGACCAACAAATAAGGGTTTACCTCCGACGCCAACTCCAAGGCTCTGAACTCGCCTCGAAGTTCCCCAAAATGTAAACCTATACAGATATGAGGTACGACGTATGGGATATGCCGGGCCAAGGATTTCAAAGAACTTCTGTAATCATTGACCTTTTTCTCGATGCCGAGTACTGATTTAATGGTGTCCTCACTGCCTATTAAATCGTAATCGGCTAGGTCAACCCCAGCGATGCCCATTTCTTTGGCCAGCCATTCTGGAACCAGACCGGTGTGAGTGCTGATGAAAATCCCGGTCCGGTCCTTTACCTTCCGAATCACGTCCAAGAAAGGCTCAAAGGGAACATAGCCTTCTTCATTGAAACCACCGCTGAGAAGCACTCCAAACGCTCCCTTCAAAGAAAGCTCAAGGCATTTTTTGTACAATTCCTCCGGCGTCGTGCAGGCGAGCATATTTTTCAAGTAGTGGCGACCGCAGTGCTTACAGGATAACGCACATTTGCTGCCAGTGATTGAGATGGTGGGAAAAGCTGGATGTGGGTAGCACGCAAGAAGCTCACGACGATGCTTGAGCTTTAACGACAACCCCTGTTGTTCATTCACGATGGTCATTAGCGTTTCCTCAGCCACTCTTGCGAAGCATATTTTGGCCGGATCTCGGCGGCGAGATCCAGCTCGGCTTTACTAATATCCATCTCAACCAAATCAATATTTAGCGCCCGCTCAAACCCTGCTATCATTGCTTCCCTCACTTCTTTGACACTAGGCCTTTTGCCCAGCTCGCGTTCTATTGTGGTCACTCGCTCAAAAACAGAGGAAATAAATTTATCTGATATCTTCTCCGGGCTCACCTTCAATATTTCAAACATCAGCCTAACGTCTGGTGAGATTAAAATTGTCCCGTGCTGGAGAACCGAGCCCCACCTCCGCGTCTGAGCACTTCCAGAAATCTTTTTACCGTTCACTTGGACGTCGTTGATTGGCCTGAACTCGGCTTTAATCCCTAAGTTACCCAGCCCTTGCACGAGTCCGTTGCAAATCAACTTGTAAGAATCAACGATGTCGCGAGGCATATCATTCTCTCTACAAACCACACTGTAGGTCAATTCCCCCTGCTGGTCATGAAATACGGCGCCGCCGCCAGTAATTCTTCGGACGACGTCAACACCATGTCGCCTAGCAGCTTCAAGATCAACCTCGCGCTCCAAGCTCTGAAAACAGCCAAGAGAAACGGCGGAGGGAGACCAGCGCCAGAATCGGACTGTGTTGGGCACCTTTCCCTCTGAGTTGAGCCGCAGCAGGGCCTCCTCAATCGCCATGCTCATGAAGGCATCGTCCACCCGCAAGGGCAGTAATCTCCACTCCATCTCATCGACCCCTCGCCGCCTTAAGAATCGCTTCCACCCAGTGTTCTGGAGTTATCAGGGGAGTTGTCGCGCCCGTTGTTTGATAAAAATTCTTTACGGCTGCCATCAGGCTGTCAAAGTCAACTTTAGCCCCTAAAAGGCTTTTTTCCAACTTTTCTAAAGCCTCCTCAGGATAAATGAAGAAATCGCCGCTCAGCCTGATTTCGGAAATTTTGTCACCTAATAGTGAAAGTTCGACTTTTATGACGCCCTTAGGTGCCTTGAACTCGGAGTACTTCAAACCACCACCCTATTTCCACTTGGTCAAGATTTCCTCCCGCTGAAAGGTCCTTTTGCTCAAGTAAATGAGACCCAAATCAGCGAAAATTAGCAGCGCCGCGAACAGCGCCAGCTCGACCCAATCCAGCCGCAAAAACCCACCTAAAAACAAAAAGTAAAAACCAAGAACCGGAACGGTAGTAACCCCGCTGAGCTGCATGGCGGCGCGGACGTCGTTTACTTTTGAAGAAATGAACACGGAAACCGAAACTGAAAGAATCGCTATCAGCGGGCAGTAGATGAATAGTATGGTCAGAGATATTAGGTTTGGCAACAGCAAAAATCCGAAAAGAGGAAATGTGAGCAAGTCCACTAAAACTACCATTCCCACGAACGAGGCAAAAGTGACGCCTACTGCGGGGAGAAAAGCTCCCAGCGCCTTGCCCAACAGCAGCTCGGAATCCGTCGTCGGCGTGACTAAGAGTGGTTCAAGCTGTTTGTTTATCTTTTCGCCAACGAATGTATAGGAGGCGATTACTGAAGGTACAAAGGCGGGAATGAACATGAAAAATAAGCTTAACATGGAGACCATTCCCATCACCGTCGCCTGTTTCAGGGAATATCCTGGCGTGGCAAACGGCGGCAGTTCTCCTCCGGACAAACTTTCAGCGTTTAAGATTGGTAAAAGAGATACCACTGGCACCACAATCGCAAATATGAGCGGCATGACGACCAGCCCGTACAGAACATATCGGTACCTTCTAACGCTGGCCATGTCCTTTTTGGCAATCTCCCAAATCCGGTCAAACTTCATTTTTGCCCACCATTTTTAGGTAAACCTCTTCTAGGCCCAGTGCTCCGCGGGTCACGTATAAGACCTTACCACCGTTTTTGACGATCACTTCCACCACCTTAGGGTTCACCGTGTCTGGTTCTTTTGATTGGACTAACAACTTTTCCCCAGAAACTTCAACTTTTAGCACGCCTTTAACTTTTTTCACCGCCCTGACAATTCTCGGTCCCAGATTTTTAAGCTGAATCTCGGTCTTCCCGGATCCAAATTCCCTCTGTAACTGCGCCGGTGAACCTAAAGCCAACAGTCTGGTATTGATTATTGCCACACGGTCGCAGATTCTCTCTGCCTCATATAGATTATGCGTGCAGATGAATATCGTCCGTTTCTTATGCTTTAGCTCCAAGATGAAATCTCTGACGACCTTGGCGGAATCGGGAGCCAGAGCTGCCGTCGGCTCGTCCAAAAACAAAACTTTTGGCTCATGCACCATTGATCTGGCAATGGCAATCTTCTGCTGCATACCTTTGGAAAAGGTGCCAACAAGGTCATTTCTCCGTTCCCAGAGCCCCATCATCCTGAGAAAGCGCTCAATGTTTTCCTCCCGCTTCTCCTTGGGGACGCCGTAAAGCTTGGCATAAAATTCGAGATTGCGATATGCGCTGAGTTCCCCGTAAAGACCGGGTGATTCCGGAAGGAGTCCAACTATTTCTCTAATTTTAATCGCATCACGTCCAACCTCATAATCGCCAATGAAAGCCCGACCGCTTGTGGGCCTAATCAGACAGCACAGCATCCGAACGGTTGTCGTTTTACCCGCGCCGTTGGGGCCGAGAAGTCCGAATATCTCGCCCTCTTTGACCTCAAAGGTAAGGTTGTCCACCGCAGTTAGGCCGTTAAATTTCCTAGTTAGTCCCTCTAATCGAATCATGTATAAACCGAAAAAATCATATGCGCCCAGAAGTAATAAAACACTACCGAAAGTTCAAAACCATTTTAGCATTTAGGTAAGTAACCTTTTCCACATCGCCTTTACTTAGGCCTGCTTCGCACAGCGCCCGCGCAACTTTAGGTACTGTGAGCGGGTCTGACGGTTGATTGCTTAAATCACTATTTACCATAATGTCTTCCGCACCAATGTTGTTAACGACAGAAATTACATCCTTTTCCGCCATTTTTCCAGGTTGAACCGTTATTCCGATGTTGGCCCCAAGCGTCTTCGTCCGGGCAGCCAATTCTAAGGTCAAATGGTCGATGATCACCTTTGACCACTCCACTTTTTGGCTTCCAATTAGCTTCAGCAATCTATCAAAAACCTGAGACTTGTTCTGCCGAGGTGTGTGAAAAATCATGGGTAAATCGTAACTTTTCGCGAGCTCAATCTGTTTCACCAAAACCTTTGCCTCTTCTTCACTAGCTGTTTCCAAACCAACTTCGCCCAAGGCCATGGCTCTGCCTGACTCAAAAAAAGATGCTAGATGCTCCAGAACTTGGTTGACGCCGGTTGAAGGAATGCACCTCGGATGAATCCCAACGGCCAGAAAAGCGGTGATTCCATAATTCTTCAAGCGCTCCGACTCGCCCTCAGCTAGCCAACGATGCAAGTCTATTAAAGTGGTGGGCCCGGTCGGCTTTACCGGGAAGTAAGAGCAGATCACAACGCCTTCAACGCCCGCCGCAGACATAGCTTCCAAATCTTGGGCACCTCTCAAATAAATGTGAGTGTGAGAATCGATGAAACTCATTTAATCAACCCAACTTGTCAAAATGTTTTCAGGCTTTAATCCTGCTTTTTGCCAAGCCTTAACCATCTCTCGATCGATGTCACATAGAATGATCTTTTTCAAAGATTTAGCCTCACGCTTAAATTCGGCTATCGCTCGCATCATGGCCTCTGCCGCATCTTCAGGAGAAACTCCTCCAACACCCGTGCCCATGCCGGGAAGAACCAATTCTTTGGCGCCGACTCTTTCAGCACAAACTAGGGCAGCTTTTGTGGCCAGATAAACTTTCTCGGCAGTGGTTGACATCGCCGGGCGCTCCATCGTGGGTGCATGGATTACCCACTTCGAATTCAGCTTGCCGGCTCCGGTTGCCACGGCCTGACCAACCGGAACAGGCGCATATTTCAGCGCTTCCTTTTCGATTTCAACGCCGCCAGCCCTTTTGATTGCCCCGGCAGCACCGCCGCCCATCAGCAGTAAGCTATTCGCCGGGTTGCAAATAGCATCTGCCTTCTGTTTGGTAATATCCCCTTCTAAAATCTCAATCGTCACTTCTGAGGTCATTGTTATCATTATACTCCTCCCATCCAGATTTAAAGAATTTTCAAGAATTACTACAGCTAATTTAATGTGGTTGTTAATTCCAAACAGTTATTTAAACCGAGTTAACCTGCCAAAACAGGAATCAAACTCGCCCCAGTATTTTCAAGATTAATAATATCTGCGGCCCAACGAGACCGTGAGTCTCTGACACTCACTAAGAAAAGCCAGCGCCTCCTCCTTAGTGAAACCGGCCTTACATTTTATCTTGCCAAAACGTAAATGCGCTAAGTAAAACTTCTCCAAACGAACGCGGGCTGGGGTAAAGGAATGTGAAATTGTCGCTTGTAGGTTCAAGAGCTGAAACAGATACTTCTGTTGTATTTTAATCTGGGCCAGCTTGACAAACAAGACGGAACCGAAGCCGAAGCTCAAAACAAACAATTCTTTGGAAAGAGCAATGCCGGCGCTTACTGAACTCAGCTCTGGAGAAGTTTCGAAAACAGTTTTCGTTGACTGAGTATCTTCCACATTGTCTTGGCGGATTGCATCAACAGTCTGTCCAGATTGAAGTTCGTTCGGCTCTTGAGGAACTACGTTAACTTTGTCCGGTTGATTTTCGAATCCGACTTGACTTTCAGATGGAAGCTGGGCATCAAAATAACTCGTTTCTGATTCCTTTTCTGAAATATCTTGCTGGCTTGGGCTGTTGAATGAGGTTTGATAAGACGGACTGTTATTTGGCTGCTCCTCCGCTGGTTGACTGGCTGGCTGCTCCTCCGCTGGTTGACTGGCTGGCTGCTCCTCCGCTGAACAACCATCATCACTATCACTCAAAGAGTTCTGATTATCATTATCTTGTGGCTGATCCTGAATACCGTCCTCTTGCGAATCGGGCCACAGATCAAAAACATTTTCATTCTGCTCTGACGTGTTATCTGGCTGAACCAAGTTATTATCAACCAAACCAGAGGCGTTGTTGTCGGATATTTCTGGATCGTCCAAATTATCATCAATTAGGTTTTCTGGGGGCACAACGTTTTCTGGGCTATTGTCGGCTTCCTTATTTTTCTTATCCTTTTTTTGATTATTATCATCAACGCCACCTTTATCGTGACCATTGTTCGGCTTTTCCGAATCCTTGGCGGCGGAAGCTGCTGGGGCCAGAATTAAGGTAACGACTAGAAACAGCGCCGTCGCTAAAAGCAGCACCTTCTTCCAATCTGGACTTCCGTCCCGCATCATTTCCATTACCTCAACCAAAACGACCGCTTTGGCCCTTTAAAAAGGGAAAAACCCAAGCCAAACTTTCGTCTATAGGCGAAAATGTTAAGAATTATTTGAAGTGTCTCTCTAAAACGGTAAAAATGTAAAACAAAAAAGCCGCCGCTAAGGCATAAGCCATCACAGAAAGTGTCACAACGTAAAAGCTGTACATGGTCCTGTTCCCGAGAATGTAAACCAAAACATAACCAAGAAAGGTAAACAAAAACCAAAGGGCCGGGATTATGACGTCGCGATTAGACTTGTAAGCGAAGTATGGTGTGAGCACTAAAGAAACCAGACCCAAAAGGTAAACTGCCGGGTTGACGGCCGCGGCAACGTCTGGGTTGAGATTCAAAGTAAAGGGGTTCTGGTTCACAAACCAACCCCAAGGATCGGAAACCGCCGGCCCGGGAGGCCTTGAGGTCAAAAACCAATTCAGGCCAGTTTGAATCTCCCTCAACCAGCCCTGAATCCCCCATTTTATTATCAGGGGCGAGTTAAGACCCAACCAAATTATAAGAGGAACTAAAAAAGGATAAAACACCGTTTTTTTGACTCCGGCTCTGCGAAACAACATGAATAGGAAAAGTGCCGCGATTGAAAAAACACCGGTGAACTTCGAAGCCGAAGCCAACCCTATGAAAACCGCCGATAAAAAGTAACTTCTGCGCAGCGCAAACCACATGGAAAGGGACAGGAAAAAAACCACGTAAATGTCAAGCATGGCCACCGATGACATCGCCCTTAGGATGGGGTCGGCGAGAGCAAGTGGAAAGACCAGAAGCGCCGCAACCTCATTATTCAACAACCGCGCGACGAAAAAGTAAGTCACCAAGAGGGCCAAGGCACCAGCGAAAATACCTAGTATTCTCCACGCCATTGGTTGGTCGCCAAAGAGGAGCATTGAAGCCCCAATTAGGTATTTTGCCAGTGGTGGGTGCTCGGCGTTCATGTAAGTGTCAGCACCGGAAACATCCGGATAACAATACCCGCTCTGGACTAGTTTGACCTGGGGAAAAGCTTCCGAAACCGCGCTCCGATTTAACTCTTTGACCGTAGCCACTGAAATAGCGGCCACTTTTTCATAATCCTTAATTACAACCCCACCAAAGTTGGCCTCAATAAAGTCTATGAACCGTTGATTATCTTCTTTTAAAGCCGCATAAGATCTGAAAAAAACGGTGTAATTTTGCCTGCCTTCAGAATCAATATATCTGGGCTGAACACCGAAAATTTCCCTCAAGATGTTTCTGGCGGAAATAACGTACCAAGTTTCATCCGCAACATAACCAGAAGTTCCCTGCATGCGCGCGGCAAGATCCACGCTGAAAAAAACAAAAGCGGCAGCCAACGCAACTGCGATTATTATGCATATGGTCCGCCTTTCGTCTAATTGGCCTACTCTTAACAACCGCAAATTTTCACCTCACACCCACCTCCAGACAAATGTCTCGCTTAAGAGATAGTTAAAAATAAAACCGATCAGGATGCCGATGGTATTCGCCACTAATATATGCAAACCTAAAGACAACAGCAACGCAAAAACCACGTAGTTGACAACGGCCCCGACCAACACCGATCCGTGGTACTTCAACAAGCGGTAAATAATCCCTCCGGAAGCCCTGCCTTTGAATGTCCAGAAATTGTTCAAGATGAAGTTGCTGAGAATTGACGCCTCAATCGAAAATATCTCGGCAAAAAGTGGGGGAAGAATCGACGACGCAACCAGCAGCCAAAGTATTCCATTATTGACAAATATGCCTGAAACTCCCACCGCCATGAACTTCAATATTCTGTATTCTGAAAGCCGGAGCAGCTGCTTCATGTAACTGAATATCTGCCTTGCGCCCAGCTTGCTTTTACCCGCGACCCTAGGCCGGAAGATATACGGGACCTCAACGATCCGTTCATATTTTCCTTTAACCAGAATTTCAATGAGCAACTTGAAGTCCTTAACATCAATCGAGGCTCCCTTGACCACCTTCTTTCTGAAGAGAAAACAACCTGAAAGAGTGTCCTTAACGTTTTTGGTTTGGGGCAAAAAAAGGTGAGACAGCCAAAGCGCGCCTTTGGAAACTATTTTTCTCACCAGCGACCAGCCCTCAACACCTCCACCATGAACGTAACGTGACGCCACCACTATGTCGGCCCCACCTTCGGCTCGCTCCAACATCTTCCTCAGCACCCCGGGAGGGTGCTGCAAATCTGCATCAATAACGCCGATGATTTCTCCGCGGGCAAAAGCCATACCATCAAGTATAGCCGTACCCAGACCCAGCTTTCCCGGCCTGTGAACGACCCTAATATTTTTGTGTTGCTGGGCCAGCTCATCAGCCAGCTTTCCCGTTCCATCCGGGCTATTGTCATCCACGATTATTAGCTCAAAATCTCGACCCTGCAGCGATTTAAAAATGCCGCTGACCAGCTGCTCTAAATTTTCTGCCTCATTATAAGTTGGGACTATAATGGAAAGTTCGACCACAATACTGAAGGCGTTGGATTAAAATAAAAAACACTGACCAGAGTGCCTGACAAAGAGACTTAAGGTCAAAAACAATGAAAAAGATTGGAGGTTTTGATAAATGAAGCTAAGCGTGAGGTACGTTCTATTTGACTTCATCGTTGGTGGAATTCTGGTTTCCGGAGCGCTGCTAGTGGCGTCCCTGCTGGGGCCAACCGCAGGAGGCATCCTAGCCGGGGCCCCAATTAGAACTGCGGCGGTAATCTTCCTGGAGTATTTGCACCGAGGTCTAGATTCTGCAGCTGAGCTGTCGCGGGGCGTGGTCTTGGCAATGGTCTCAAATGTTTTCTTCGCCATTTCGCTTTACCTGACTCTACCCAAGTTCGGCATCGCAGTCAGCTTTCTCATTGCTGGGTTGGTCTTCATCATTGCGGCAGCTCTGCTAACGGGCCTTGTGCCTTGAAAATGTCTTCAAATGGTGCGGCCGGTTAAAGCGCGGACCAATCTAGCAGTGGTCTCGGCAATCGCACGTTCCTCATAGGGCACATAGGGTAGGTTCGCCTCTCCCGCCACTAGCTTCGCCAAGTTACCTATCGTCACCGAAGCTTCGCAATCTGGCTCATATACCACGACAGGAATCCCAGCAAGTTCTGCCTCCTGAACTTTCGGGTCCTCCGGTATCTCGGACAAAATAGGCATGGCACCAAGCGCACGGCTCATAAAAGTTTCCACTTCTTCTGTGGAAAGGTCGGCTCTCTTTCCAGTGCGGTTCACCACCACGCCGCGGGTCCATGAACCCAAAACGTTGGCCAACCTAACAATTTTGTAGGCATCGACCAGACTGGTGTAAGTCGGGTTACAGACGGGTATCATCTCCCTGGCTGCTGCGATGGAAATAATCGTAGCATCTTGGATTCCTGCCGCACCGTCGATGAGAAGAAATTCCGTCTGTCTGAGGAGCTCACCTATGATTTCCTCAACCCGGTCGCGCTTCACTTTGGTGAGCACCTCGTGCGCGTCCTCGAAGCGAAAGCCCATTGGCACGACTTTAATCCCATAGTTTCTGTAAATGACATCCTTAACCTCGGCCTCGCCGGTCAAGGCATCCAAAAAAGAACGCTCGCATTTGTGCATACCCAACACTATCGCTAGGTTGGCCATAGCGAGGTCTCCGTCCAAAATTGTGGTATCCTTGCCCAGCGCGCCCAAAGCAACGCCAAGGTTGGCCGTCAGCGTTGTTTTGCCCGTTCCTCCCTTGCCTGAAGTTATCGCAATCGATCGCGGTTTGAACCGCAAGCCCTGCCCCCGACATTTATTTATGGTACTCTGCTTTAAAAAGCCAAATTTGTGCCATAAAAACGCCAACTGGAGCAAAATTCAATTAAGGTCGGTTCTGCGACTCAAGCCTGGCCCAAGGGTTTTTGTCGAAGTACTCCCTAACCGGGGCCAAAAGCTTCACGAGCGATTCGGCCAAAGCGGTTTTAAGATCTGCTGGATGGAGCTTTCCTGCGGCATAGATTTTCCTAAGCTCGGCCGCGTCACCTATCTCGAGCGGCCCGCCATACTTCTCCGGCCTGTCAACGCTCAGCTTGCCCAACGCAGGTAAAACAAAATACTCGACGTACTCAATTACCGGGTTATCCTTCACAATTTTGGGGGGGCAGAAAGCCTTCGCCACCTTCTGTTTTATCATGGCAGGATCATCATCGACTGCAATAAAATTGCCCTTACTCGAAGACATCTTTGCCTCACCATCAAGACCGTGCAGCAGCGGAACGTGAATGCATACCGGTTTCTTATAACCAAGTTCTGGCAGCATTTCCCGTGCCACCATATGAACCTTGCGCTGGTCTATTCCACCAACGGCGATGTCAACACCCAAGTGGGCGATGTCAACCGACTGCATGAGCGGATAAATTGTCTGCGCAACATCGGGGTCCTTGATCTGGCGTGCTATCTCTGCCATAGCACGGCGGGCCCGGAGGATGGTGGTGTTGGTGGCCATTTTCAGCACGTCCAACACATATTCTGGTTTTAACTGAAAGCTGGACCCGAGCACAAAGTTGGTTTGTTTCGGGTCTAACCCTAAGGCAATAAAGCAGTGCTTGTTGTATTCGGCTATCCTCCGGATCTCCTCTAAGGTTCCCTTGTGGTTCAAAAACGCGTGCAAGTCGGCCAAAAGCACTGTGACGCGAGCCCCAACTCGCTGGAGATCAATGAGCTTTGAAACGGTAAGCGCATGCCCGAAGTGAACCTTGCCCGACGGCTCGTAGCCACAATAAGCGGAAAATTTTTCGCCGGCGAGGAGCTGACGCAACTCCCCAACAGTAACTGCCTCAGCCACGCCCCGCAGGACAATATCAATGGGTTTCATCTCTTCCCCTTACGAAATGGGCGGGGTAACATCAAAAAGCTTGTGAACTTGGTGGCGCGGCGGTGGTCTCGCCTTCTCCCCACGCCCTTAATTTCCACTCCAAAACCAGCTGGCGCCATTTTTCAAACTGTTCGGCGCGAAAAGCGGACTTTAGTCGTCCCTCTAAAAAATTTACCAAAGCAATGCATTCGTCCTTGCGTCGGATGTTGAGATGAAAAATTACTCCGTGCCGATTTATTTTCCCCATACCTAAAATCTGCTTTACTATTTCCAGTGCCGAACGGTCACGGCTGACTAGATAAAATGCCGGATTGTGATATTGGTAATTTTTTTGCCCTTTTTTGGTTTTTTTCCTTATTTTTATCGTGTTTATAGTAAAAACGCCTTCACTTTCAATAAAACCCACAACCCAACCATTATCGAACTCCTTTTGGGTTTTGTTTATGTGCATAATGTAACATAACTTTTGATTTCTATTATACTTTATTCTCCAGTGGAAATGGGGGGGTTGGTTGCTACGGGAATACTTTCGGAGACCCCCCACCCCAAAACCGGTTTTAAAAGACACCCACCCAAACACCGGTTGGGGAGACCAATGTACTACCAACGCCAAGACGTGAGACGCGCCATTTTGGACTTCACGAGTGCTAGTGGAAGCACCGGCGTCCGTGAGTGCGCCGTTTACAATCAAAAAACAAGGAGCATTCAGCGGTACTTGAGCCCAGAGCAACGAAACCCAATCAGTTTGGAGGAACCGTCAGACATCGACCGAGTTTTGGCGGCCGGCGCAACCGCGTTTTATGCTTCCTACTGGAGATATTATCTAGACGACTTTAGCAACCCGATCGGTTCTGATTTGGTTTGGACAACGCGGTCAGAGAGCGGATTAAGGTTTGCCAGAGAAATCACTTCTTGGATAGTAAAGGCCCTTGATGAGGTGGGGGCTCCAGAGCCATGGGTGAAATATTCAGGAGGATTGGGTTTTGATTTAATCATCCCTTTGGAGGCGATTCCTTTTGAGGCTTGGTCCAGTGGTGTTGGGGTTCTTAGAGATATGCAGAGAAGCCTGACGAATTATGTTGTGAGCTATTTGATTGACCAAAATTTGGGCGTCTCCGTCCAAGGCGTTGATTCCCCAATAAAGCTCAACAGAGGAAAACAAACCTGCCTCCTCTCTGAGCTTCGGGTCAAGCGAGGCCTCTTGTTAACGCCGATGAGCTTGAATCCGGAGACCGGCTTAGTTTCAGTTCCGGTTGACCCGAGGCGATTAGATGATTTTTCCATTTTACAGGCCAGCCCCGAGGATGCTCGTGGCGTAAAATGGATCATACCACGAGAATCCTATGAATTGCTCCGGCAAATCCAATCTTTGCTGCCCGAAAAGAAGACATTGGAAATACCGGCGTTTTGATGTTCCCCGGTTTTTTTGAAACCTTTTTCTAATAATAGACACTAATAACTTTAATTTGTCCCACTAAAAGCGGCTGCAGAAATGCATCGGCACGATTGTGGTGAGAACACCCGTTAACCCACGCATCTTACTACAAGTATGCGGGCGTTTTTACGTGTTGTTTTAGTTCTCTGTGAGTTGAGACCAAACCGTTGGGGAAATGTTTAAATAACGAGATTTAGTTAATTTTATCGACCTAATTAGTTTGGAGGAATAGTTGGTGCCAAAGTGTTGTAAAAACTGCTATCTTTATGACGACTGCGAAAACCGAAATGAGTGCTGTGAGGAATGTGATTTTTACGCAGATGGTGAGTGCACGCTAGCGGAAGATGAATGGGAAGAGGACATCTGAACTAAGAACCCAGCTTTCTTTTTTATTTTCAAAGATTATAAGGCCCAGGGACAACCATATACTGGGTGCAAAGAATGTCGGATCCATTCGATGAGTTTTTCAAGCGGATGATGAAGCGATTTTTCAAGGATTTTGAAGAAATTGAAAAGGAGCTTCACTTCCAGGAGATTACCCCCAAACCTTCCGAATGGGTTGTTAAAACTCCTAGCGGTTACGTTAAGGGTAGTGGTTTCAGCGTGTCAATAAGCAGTAATGGGCGGGGGCCGCCGAAGATAGAGGTGAGACGCTTTAGCCCCTCAGGGAAGTGGGTACGGGTGCCGTTGGTTAAAGGAAGACCGGTCCCGGTGGCCGAGAAGCCGGAAAGGGCCCCTGGAAAAGCGGAGGCTGAAAAGGAAGGGCCGGCGGCACGGTTGAAGGAAAGAGTGATACCGGAATATAATGTGTCGGTCGACTTTAACGAGGTCACAATAACGATTTGCGCCGAAGGGGTGGAAAGCGAGGACAACGTTAGGCTGAAGTTTTATCCCGAGTCCGTCGAAATTTACGCATTGGCACCAAAACTTGGCCGGGAATATTTCTGTACCGTGGCATTGCCGGCTTCGACCGAAAGGCAATCCTACAAAGTAAAAGTTGAGAAAGAAAAGCTAATAATCAGCATCCCGCGCCGAATCCGGGTGGTATGAAAGGCGGACATAACTTACTGATATTAAGCTTTCGCTCATCGAAAAATACACTCGAAATGGTTATCACCCCGCCAGCTGATGGTTAAACAAGGTCGGTAGAATGCTCGTGAAGATGGTGATGGAACTTGAGGATGTGCCCGGACAGCTCCTAAAAGGGCTGGAGCCAATCGCCAGATTCGGCGGCAATATCAAAAGCATCATGCACCAACGGGAACGCAAGACCCCGCTCGGACGTCTCCCGGTCATGTTGATTTTCGAGGTAAGAGACCAAGCAACGCTCAAAAGAATCTTGGTAGCGCTGAAGCAGGCCGGGGTTCGGGTTACCCAGGTGGGGGAGCGCGAAGGGGAGATAGTTACCACAGCCATTCTGGTGGGCCACATCGTTCACACGGACATCAGGCAGACAATAGATCAGCTCAATGCTATCAAAGGAGTGACGGTGTCTGAGCTTAACCTCGCCGTGGGAAGCCTGGGACACGAATCCTCAGCCCGCATGATTATCGCAGCCGATGACAAAGAGCGTTCTAGGCTGGCTCTTTTCAAACTGCGTGAAATTGCTGAAAGAAAAAAGCTGCTGCTGATAACTTCAATTGAGGCGGTTTAATGAGGATAATCATCGTTGGTTTTGGAAATTTGGGGAGGGGCATTTGCCGGGCCTTCATCGGGAAAGCCGATTTTTTCAAAAAAGCCTATGGGCTAATTCCTAAAGTGGTGGCGGTAGCTGATGAGTGTGGTGCGGCGGTGGACGAAAATGGATTGGATTTGCCTCGGCTTTTAAAAACCGCTGAGAGTCATGGGACGGTTGCGAAATATCCAGGCGGCAGGCGCGGCAAACTTGCGCTCGATCTAATTGAAGAGGTTAGTGCTGACCTAGTTTTTGAACTCACACCGACGAACATTAAAACCGGCGAGCCAGGGCTGACCCACATCAAGCGGGCCATGCAATCTGGAAAGCACGTTATCACTTCTAACAAGGGGCCGCTGGTGGTTGCTTTTAAGGAGCTGGATTCAATGGCCCGAAAACAAGGTGTGGAGTTCAGATATTCGGCTTCGGTCGGTGGCGCGGTTCCGGTGATAGGTCTGGCCAAAAAACTGCTGTGCGGTAACGAGATTTTAGAGATACGGGGGGTGCTCAATGGGACCACCAACTACATTTTGAGCCGCATGAGCGCTGAAGGTGTGCCGCAGGAAATGATCATCCAGGAAGCCCAGGAGCTCGGGTTGGCTGAAAAGGACCCCACATTAGATATAGATGGAATAGACACAGCATGCAAGATAACTATTTTGGCCAACTCTGTACTTGGGATTGACGCCAAACTTTCTGACGTTAAAGTGACTGGAATCAGGAGGGTTACCCCTGACGCCACCAGACTGGCACAGGAGGCCGGACAGACGATAAAATTGGTCGGGACAGCAAGACGGGACCTCCTCGAGGTAAGCCCCAAGCTGGTACCCCAAGGGCACCCGCTCGCGGTCAGTGGAACTTTGAATGCAGTTACCTTTAAGCTGGATTTGGCTGGAGAGATATCAATTACGGGTTTCGGGGCTGGGCCGAAGGAAACCTCGAGCTCGCTGCTAGGTGATCTGATAGACGTCCACCGGACTCTGGGTGGTTAATTTTGTGGCTGGAATGCATAGAATGCCGCGGCAAATTCGACATTAATTCGAGGTTTTACACCTGCCCCAAGTGCGGCGGACTCTTGGAAGTCGAGCTTGAGCTGGGCAAGTTGAAGCAAAAGCTGAGAAAAAGGGACCTTGAACTAAAGCCGCCGAGCGTTTGGAAATACCGGAGTTTTCTTCCAGTTATCGATGAATCCAAGATAGTTAGTTTGGGCGAGGGTGGAACTCCGCTCATAAGATGCGATCGTTTGGGGAAGGAGATCGGCGTCCGGGAACTTTACGTTAAATTTGAGGGTGCCAATCCAACGGGATCATTCAAGGACCGGGGCATGACGGTGGGTGTGACCAAGGCACTTGAATTCGGCGTTAAAACGGTTGCCTGTGCCTCGACCGGGAACACATCGGCCTCGCTTGCGGCTTATGCTTCCCGGGCAGGGCTGCGCTGCATTGTTATTCTGCCCCGAGGCAAAGTGGCGTTGGGCAAGCTGGTGCAGGCTTTGATTTATGGCGCCAAGGTTTTGGCCGTTAAAGGCAACTTTGACGAGGCCCTAGCAATCGTCCGGAACTTGTGTGAACAAAGGAATGACATTTATCTGTTGAACTCCTTGAATCCATTTCGGCTGCAAGGTCAGAAGTCAATAGGTTACGAGATCGCGGACCAACTGGGATGGCTGGTCCCTGATGAAGTAGTGGTGCCGATGGGCAACTGTGCCAACATCTGGGCAATATACAAGGGATTTTTGGAATTTGAATCAGTCGGGATAACTGAGGGAATCCCTCGGATGATCGGAATACAGGCGGCAGGGGCAAGCCCGATAGTAAGGGCCATAAAAGAAGGTAAGGAAACTTTCGAGCCGGTGGAAAAGCCGGAGACGATAGCGACGGCCATTAGAATAGGCAATCCAGTAAATGGCCCCAAAGCTATCAGGGCGATTAGAAACTCGAGAGGGGCGGCGGAGTCGGTTTCCGATGGTGAAATTATTCGGGCCCAAAAGCTCCTAGCGAGACTGGAGGGGATTGGAGTTGAACCTGCCAGCGCTTCTACAATCGCCGGGCTCCGGAAGCTGGTGCATCAGGGAGAAATAAAAAAGGACGATGTCGTCGTCTGCGTTGCCACTGGGCACATGCTGAAGGACCCTGAGGAAGCTATAAAAACGGCGGTTCCTCAGCATAGGTGGGGGCGAACCTGATGCTTTTGGATGAAGAGATAGTTAAGCTCGTGGGCATGCCGGAGAAGGCATATCGATTGTTGAGCGAGCCGGATAGGATCATAAGGTGTCGGATAAGAAGACACGTTCCGGGCGTAAGTGGTTTCATCTATGTGTATTTGGTCTACCACAGCGCCGCACGCGGTCCGCCGGGAAAAGGCGGCGTGAGAATGTCGAGTGACGTTACTTTGGAAGAGGTCGCCCAGCTGGCCGAGATAATGACCTACAAAAATGCTTTGATGGATCTGCCTTTCGGTGGGGCGAAGTCAGGCATAGCTGCAGACAGCAATCTGCCGCCGGAATCAAAACAGATTATTATGAGTGCTTATGCCCATGAGCTCCGGAATGAACTGTTATCGGGGCATTATGTCCCCGCTCCCGACATAGGTACCGGCCCCAGCGAGATGGCCGCGATTTTTGGAGAAACACATCTCAGAGAGTCTGTGACCGGCAAACCCATCGGTATCGGAGGCCTTCCCGGAAGGAAGGAGGCCACCGGTTATGGTGTTTCGGTTGTTGCTGAGAGGGCCGTGCGGGAGTTTTTGAAAAAAGAAATATCCGACGTCACCGTTGCGGTGCAGGGTTTTGGAAACGTTGGCTCTTGGACCTGTGAGTTTTTGTCGAAGATGGGCGCCAAGATAGTTGCCGTTTCCGACGTGCGTGGCGGCACGTTCCACGCCGGAGGCATAAACCTCGAGGATCTTAAAAATTATTTCCAGAGAACGGGCACGGTCAGCGGCTTCGGTGGCAGCCAAATAACTAATCAAAGCCTGCTCGAGCTTGATGTCGACCTTCTCATCCCTGCAGCCGTTGGCGGAGTGATAAATACAGGAAATGCGGCCAACATCAAGGCCGATTTGATAGTCGAGGGTGCCAATGCTCCCGTTACCCAGGAGGCCGACGAGATACTCCTCAAGAACAAAAAAATAATTGTCCCGGATTTCCTTGCCAATGCGGGCGGCGTGGTTGCCAGCTATATTGAGTGGCGCGAGGGTAAGTCCGGAGCCAAGACCAGAAAGGGGGAGACCTTTGCAGTCATAAAAGAAACTCTTTTAGAGGCGTTTGAGGAAACCCTGCATTTTTCGGTGAGAAATGGGGTGAATTTGAGAAAGTCCGCCTTGGCGCTGGCCGCCACCAGAATAGTCGACACGATGTATTCAAGGGGCTGGCTTTGAAAAATGCAAGCCCATATTTTAAAAATTAGCGCAGACTAGATGACTAGGACACCATCCTTTGCCACGATTTTACCTTTTTTAATCACAAGAGATCTTTTTGCTTGAAACACGATGGCCTCCCACGGCGTTTCAGCGTCGAGTACCACCAGATCCGCTTGTCCGCCTTCCTCGATGTCATAATTTTCCAAAATCCCTGTAGCTTTAGCCGCCGACGTGGTTCCCATTTCCAGCAGTTTCGAAAAGGAGTACTTGCCGTCAAGACGCTGGTGATATGCCAAGAAAAGCGCTGCCAGCAGCATGTCCCCATTACCCAGTGGATTATAACCATCGTTAAAGTTGTCGGTGGCGTAGCAGACGTTTACGCCGGAGTCAAGCAAATCCTTGACTCTGGTGATGCCGTTGGGTTTGTCATTCTGGCCGAGAATGTAAATATTCGTAAATGGGTTCGCGATAATGCTCATCTCGGCCTCTTTGACTATGTTTATCACTTTTTTAGCGTATTTCTGAGGGTAGGCAGATAGCGCGCTGCAGTGGCTCGCTGCCACCTTTCCCACATATTCGTTTTCCAGAGCTTTTTCAGCGTAAAGTTCGAGCACTCGGCTCTTCGAGTCGTTCGTTTCATCAACGTGGAGGTCAATTTTTGCCTTGTATCGCTTGGCCAGGTCAAAAATAATTTCCAAATAACCATCTGGGTCAGGGTCCACATTCGGCAAACCACCGACCACGTCAGCGCCGAGCTTCATCGCCTGTTTCAGAAGTGATTCACTTTCGCTCGAACGCGTTAAGGCTTCTCGTGATGGGAAGGCGACTATCTGCAGATCCATCCACTCTGCGCACTCCCTTTTGAACTCCAAAATGGCTTTTAGCTCTCTCAGTCCGAAGAGCCGGTCAACGTTAACGTGGGTTCTTATCGCAGTGGTACCATTTTTCAAGACCGCTTTCGCCGCCTTCGCCGCCACTTCTTTCACACCATTGGAATCTATCAATTTTCTTCCTTCTCTGATAATTTTTTCTGATTCTTCGTGGGTCCGCGGGATCCATTTTGCGTCGCCGCCAAGACAGGCATGATCTAGGTGCATATGGGCGTCGATAAAGCCAGGAATGGTCAACTTTCCGGCAACGTTTAGCTTCAGCTTCGCGGGCAAAGCTACCTCTTCACCGACCAAGGCTATTTTTTTGCCCGAGATCGCTATGTCAACAAGTTTGTCTCCATCAATCATCCTCGCGTTTTTGACAAGAAGGTCTATTTCGCTGTTCATCTCGCCCCAGGGTTAATCTTTACGACCGAGATATTAATTTCTTTTTTTAGAAAGATTTTTTAGGTCACCGGAAAAATGCTTACCGATAAGATGCCTTTCAGACCTAAGGAATATTTTCGAGCGATCACTGTGGGGGAAGCGGTAGGTCTCCTCAAAAAATTCGGGCGGAGAGCGGCAGTTTTGGCCGGGGGAACCGATCTGCTCGTGGTGAAGCCGTCTCATTTGGAATACTTAATCGATATTTCTCGCCTACCGCTGGACTACATTAAAAAAGAAGGCGGCGGGATAAGAATTGGCGCGCTGGCCACTTTGAATGAGATTGCAGATTCGCCGTTGTTGAACGTTGAGCCGTATGATGTGATTGCGAAGTCAACTTTGGACATGGGGACGCCAATAACGAAGAATTACGCCACGATCGGGGGGAACATCTGTAACGCGGCACCTTCAGCCGACATGCCCCCGTCCCTGATAGCTTTGGAGGCCGAGGCCAGAATAACCGGGCCACGCAGTAAAAGGAAGGTTTTGCTTGAGAATTTCTTCTTGGGCCCAAAGAAGACGGTTTTGAGACGGGGGGAAATTCTCACAGAAATATTTGTGCCTAAAGCTCCGGGCGGCACCAAGGCGGTCTTTTTCAAGAAGGGCCGGACCAGTGAGGATATCGCCCAAGTTAACGTCGCGGTTCGTTTGACGGTTGATGGTGACATCTGCAAGGTCGCTAGGATAGTCCTCGGTGCGGTAGCGCCAACCCCAATAAGGGCAAAGAAGGCGGAATCCTTGCTGGTCGGAAAAAAGCTGGAAGAAATTGCCCCATCTTTGGAAGTGGTGGCTAAAAAGGCCGCCGAAGAGACGAAGCCGATAAGTGATATCAGGGCCCCGGCCGAATATCGCCGGGCCGTCGCCGAGGTATTAACAAGGCGGGCCTTGCTTACCCTTCTGGAAAGATTCAAAGGTGGTTGAATTGGCGGCAAAAGGCCAGAAAAAAATTCGCGTTAAGTTGAACGTTAATGGAAAGAATTATAAGGTCGAGGTAAAGCCACACTGGACGCTTTTACAGGTGATCAGAGACCAGCTAGGACTGACGGGGACTAAGTATGGATGTGGGACGGGTGAGTGCGGCGCCTGCACCGTACTTATTGATGGTAAGCCCATGACTTCTTGTCTAGTGCTTGCAGCCTCAGCAGAGGGCAGGAAGATCGTCACGATTGAGGGGATCTCGAGCGAGGGCAAGTTGCACCCGCTTCAAGAGGCCTTCATCGAAGAAGGCGCGATACAGTGTGGGTACTGCACTCCGGGCATGATTTTGGCGGCCAAGGCGTTTCTCGAGAGAAACCCGAACCCGACTGAGGAAGAGGTAAGACGTGCTATTGACGGTAACCTTTGCAGGTGCACCGGTTATGTAAAAATAGTAAAGGCCATACTGAAGGCTTCAAAAAAGCTGAAAAAGTAAGCTGGCCAATTACCGACTTTGATGATAGAAAATGATTAATATTCTTTTTGATAATTTTTATGGGTGAAAAAATTACTGAAAATTTAAAGTTAGAAAAAATTCTTCGCGTGAATTTGACCAGCGGTTCGATAAAATCCGAGCCGCTCGACAGCAGGGCAAAAGAACTTATCGGAGGAAAAGGGGTCGCCGCCTTTTACCTACTGAAGGAGTTAAAGCCGGGCGTAGATCCCTTTTCCCCAGAGAACAAACTGATTTTTAGCTGGGGTCCGTTGACAGGAATTGCTCCCACAACTTCAAGGCTGGTGGTCAGCACAAAGTCACCGCTCACCGGAACCTTTTTGGACTCTTATTCTGGCGGCATGTTTCCAGCCAAGCTGAGGTTCGGCCTTCCCAACCACGTCGGAATCATCTTTGAGGGGAAAGCCAAGGAAATGTGCTACCTCCTGGTGGACCACGGAAGGGCCGAGCTGGTTACCGCACCGGATTTGAAGGGGAAGAGCGTTGTCGAGCTTTACCAAAAGTTCGGCAAGGGTGTTGAAATAGCCGGGATCGGCATCGGCGGCGAGAATATGGTTAGGTATGCTACGATTTCCTCAGACTGGGGGACCCACCACGCCGGCCGGGGCGGGGCGGGGGCGGTTATGGGTTCCAAAAACCTCAAATGTGTCGTGGTTAAAAGCGACCCGCAGTCTTTACCTAAGGAGATCAAAGACCTTTCCGTCGCCTACGTGAAAAAGTTGAGGGAGAATCCGGGAACTCAGTGGGCGATTCAGATCGGAACGGCTGGAACGACTTTCTCTTCCCAAAGTGCCGGCCTCTTACCCTCGTTCGGTTGGAAAATGGGCAGATTTCCCGGATACGACAACATAAGCCCGGAAAAGGTCAAAGCAAGCACAAAGGAAAGAAAGACTTGCTACAACTGCCCGCTTGCCTGCGGCTATTCGCTGAGGTTGAAGGGCAAGTTTGAGATTGAGACGAGGAAGGGCCCAGAATACGAAACGATTGCCATGATGGGTCCGAATTGTGGAATAGATGATCTCAGCGCCATAGCCAAGCTGGACGCGCTCTGCGGAGAATACGGTATCGACACAATCGAGGCTGGGAACATCCTCGGCTGGCTGATGAGGTGCAATGAGGAGGGGATTAAAATTTTCGACATAAAATTCGGAGAGGTAGAAAAGTGCATCCAGATTGTAGGCGATATTGCTCACCGGAAAGGCAAGCTGGGAGATACTCTGGCGGATGGTCTGAAGAAGGCGGTTTCGGTCTATGGTGGCGGGGAATTCGCCGTCGAGTGCAAGGGGATGGGCTATCCAGGATACGATCCGCGAGGCAGTGTGGGAATGGCTCTAGCCTATGCGACGAGCGATCGGGGGGCATGCCACAAGAGATCATGGGTAGTGGGGCCGACGACCTTCTGGGGCGACGCCGCATTCGACTATGAAAAGGCGCCCAAGTTTGTCAAGGAGGATCACGACAACAACTCGGTGTTGTGGTGTTTGGCCATATGCGACTTTTCCAGTCCGGTGTATCTTGAGGATCTCGGCAGTGAGTGGCTAAAGGCCTTGGGCTACGATTATTCCGTCGAGCAGCTAAAGTCCATTGGCAATAGGGTCTGGAACATGGTCCGAGAATTTAACGTGAGGCATGGGTTTGACAGAAAAGACGATTACCTTCCAAAGATGATGGCGAAGCCGCTCGAAGGAGAGGGTCCAGCCAGCGGTAAAAGCGTGGATCCAGCCGGGTTCAATTTGATGCTGGAAAAGTACTACGAGCTCCAAGGATGGACGAAGGATGGAAAGCCAAGGTTAAATTTGGATGTGTGAGCTGATTTGGGGTGATAAAAATGGCTGAAAAGATCTTGATCGACAACGGGATCGTCGTCACCATGAATCCCCGGCGCGAGGTCCTCAGGGATGCCTCGGTGCTGGTCGAGGGGGACAGGATCGCTGCTGTCGGTCCCGCCGCCGAGGTGAGACGGGAACAC
>NZ_JBMFOX010000016.1:0-27002 GCF_049969415.1 Hadarchaeum sp. (SeqCode) | reverse complement strand
TCATCATTACCATATCATCAAAAATCAGGGAGGCTGGTTTTTATGGAGAAACAGAGCAGTAGAATGCTTGGAAAAAAGGAGCCAGAGGTACTTGGCCATCCCGAGCTACGAATTTTTTCGTTTATAATCGCTCCAAAGCCATTCGTTCCGCGATCAAACCCTCTCGATCATCCTAATCATCTTAGAATATTGCTCTGCCGAACACCTCCAGCCAGAGCTTATCATGTCCTCCAGGGCATCCTGGAACTCGGTCAAATTTCCCCTTGCCCGCTGGACCATGCCCCGCGGCGTGGTGCCCAGAAGCTCGCAGAGCTTGCTGAGCCTCCGGAGCGCGACATCCGCGGTTATGGGGCTACCTCGGGAGAGATTGTTGAACCAGCGCCTCACGGATTGGTCCTCGAGGTATGCCGCGTACTTGCTAACTTTCTCTGTCATCGCCTCAGAAGGGAGTTTGAGGCACCTCTATAAAAGGATTTGCACTCAATTGGAGGTGGACCGGGCGGGACTCGAACCCGCGACCTCTCGCAATCTGGACAAAGCCGTTTGCCAAGCGAGTGATCTTCCAGCTGATCTACCGGCCCACCGATAAACTGTGGTGCGTCCGGCTTAAGAGATTTTTTAAAGCGGGGACTACCTCAACCTGAGCCGCTGAACCGTCTTCACCTTCCAGCGGTACTTGTTCATCCGGCGGTCCCTTCCGTAGCCGCAGGCGGCACAAACTCCGCGCTGGGCATGATAGGACCGCCTGCCACAGCGTCGGCATCTTATGTGGACAACCTTGTGCCTTTTACCCATCGAGGGGGTTCCCTTGACCACCCGAATCACCCGGCCGGAGAGATGAAGACCACGCTGTCGCCGCGAATCACCATGGTGCCGTAGCGCTTGGTGGCCTCTCCGCTCTGCAGCTCCTCGGCCTCCTCGAGCACGAGGTTAACGTGGACATCAAATCCACTTAGTTTTCCCCTGAACTCACGTCCACCCTTGAGTCCAACTAGGACCGATGACCCGAGTGCTTTGTTCAGTATATCCAACGGTCTCTGGCTCATCAAAATCACCAACTTTTATTCACCTGTATATTTAAGTTTATCCCGCCGAGGCTCTAATATGCCCCCGGGAAGGCGCTATCGGCTGCGAAAGGATGAAATTAAACAACTCGCTCAGGAGGCCGGCCAAAGATTCGGTGAGGCAATCGCCAGCGTCATCGGAGGGGATGTTGAAATCCTGAAGAGAGACGATGGGGCAAGTTTGATCATCAGCGGGGAAAAAACGATATTTTTTCAGAGGGATGGCGAGCTCTTTCCAACGCTGAGGATAGTTGACCTGATCAAGGTCAAACGCGTGATCATCGATATGGGCGCGGTGCCGCACGTGGCCAACGGTGCCGACGTCATGAGCCCCGGAATCGTCTCGGCTGATCCGGACATCAAGAAAGGGGATATCGTCGCGGTCGTGGATGAACGCCACGGCAAGACCATCGCGCTAGGACTGGCCCTCGTCGATGCCAAAGAGATGAAGGCGCCCCGGGGAAAGGCGGTTAAAAATATCCATCACGTGGGCGACCAGATCTGGCGAGCGTTAGAAAAGGGTTAAATATTGATTAATCGATATTTGCACGAGAGTACATGAGATCGCTAAAGAAAATTTTTAGCAAGCCCCGCTCAGAGCCGGCGCCAATTCAGGAGATACCGGTCACTGAGGTCGAGAGTACCGCCGGCACGAGAAAGCTGGGCGAGGTGGAGCCCATCTACGTCAAGAGCATGGAACTCAACAGCCTCGCCGACGTCCAAGAGGCTGCCGACGAACTCCGGGCGGGAAACATCATCATCCTGGACATCAGCTCGCTCATGAACCATGATCCCCAAGAATTGAAGCAGGCCATTGACCAGCTCAAGGGCATCTGTCAGGGGATCGGCGGGGACATGGGGCGGCTCACGGAAACCAAGGTAATCGCCACGCCAAAGTACATCAGCCTCCAGTTCAGGAAGCCTGCCACCTGATTTGGTGTGCTCATGATGAAAAGGGAGTTCGTCCTCCCGGTTGAGATTTGTCCCATTTGTGGGGCTAGGGGCACCTTTCAAGTTTTCGGCAGGATTGACGATATCCCTTACTTCGGCGAGACAATGGAAACCCTAGCCACCTGCAGCAAGTGTAACTTCAAGCACTCCGAAGTGACCCACCTAGGCAAGCAGGAGGGCTCAAAATATGAATTTCTGATAACCTCGGAGGAAGACATGAAGGTCAGGGTCGTCAGGTCGAGCACCGGCACGATAAAGATACCTGGGCTGGGCGTGACCATCAGCCCCGGCCCGGGCAGCCAGGGATATATAACCAACATCGAGGGCGTTCTGATCCGGATCAGGGATGTGTTGACCTCCGCCATGGAGTCCGCCCCGCCCTCAAAGCGCCGGGCGGCCGAGGAGAAGCTCAAAAAAATAGAGGCGCTGGTTCAGGGGCGGGCCCGGGCCAAAATAATCCTGATGGATCCCTTCGGCCACAGCGCCATCGTTGACCGCAGATCGAAAAAGCACAGGCTGACGAAGAGGGAAATAAAAGCGCTCACTTCGTTACCTTAGCCTGATGGTCTCGAGGTTCAGCGGTGCCCTAGTTTCCACCCGGAAGAGCTTGTGCAATGCGGCGGCGAAGTCGGTGCACTTGGTATCGTCCCCATGAACGTTTATGATCCTGTCTGGTTTGGGTGACAGCCTTCTGATGTAGTTGAGCAGCTGGGCACGATCGGAGTGGCCGCTGAAGCCCTCAATCGTCCTCACGTCCATGTTGACCTTGACCTCCACCAGCTTCCCCTTCTCGCCCTGCATCGGGATCTCGCGCCAGCCCTTCTGAATCCTCCGCCCCATCGAGCCCTCGCCCTGATAACCCACGAAGATCAAGGTGTTCTTGGGATCGGGCGCCAGATGCTTAAAGTACTCTAGAACCGGGCCACCGGCCATCATGCCTGCCGTGGAGAGGATAACCGAAGGTTCGCCGGCGATTATCTCGGCTCGCTGGTCAGGCCCGGAGACCTTGGTAAACATGTCGGAAAGAAACGGGTTCTCTTCCTCCTTGAAGATCAGCTCCCGCAGCTCCTGGGAGAGATACTCGGGGTAAGCGGTGTGGATGGCGGTCGCCTCCCAGATCATGCCATCCAGGTAGACGGGAATACCATCTAAGATCTTGCTGCGCCTGGCGCTCTCGAGCAGGACCATTATCTCCTGAGCCCGGCCCACGGCGAAGGCGGGGATGAGCACCTTTCCGCCGCGTTTTATCGTCTCCAGCACCGCCTGAATGAAGGCCTTCTCGGCATCCGTTCGGTAGGGCTGAATGTCCTCGGAGCCGCCATAGGTGCTGTCGATGATCAGCGTTTCGACCCGGGGGAAGCTGTAAACTGCGGGGGAAAAGAGGCGCGTGCGGTCAAACTTCAGGTCGCCGGTGTAGACCACGTTGTAAAGCCCGTCGCCGATGTGGATGTGAACCAACGAGGAGCCCAAGATGTGCCCGGCGTTGTGGAAGGTGATCCTGATGTCCGGGGCGATGTCCGTCACGTCACCGTACTCCAAGGTTATGCAGTGGGAGAGAAATGAGCCGATGTCCCTCTTGTTGAAGGGGAGCTGTTTCCCCTCGCGCTCGGCGATATCCAAGTAATCCAGCAGCAGCAGGATGGCAAGGTCCCGCGTCGGAGGGGTGCAGTAAACCGGCCCGTCAAAACCGTACTTGAAAAGATAAGGTATGAAACCGCAGTGGTCGAGGTGGGCATGGGTTAGGACCAACGCATCCAGCTCCGGCAACCTGACCTCCGGGGCCTCGAGATGGGGGAAGGCCTTGTCATCGGAGGCCACGTTGACGCCACAGTCGAGCATCACCCTGCTTTCGGGAGTCTGGAGCAGGAAACAAGATCTTCCGACCTCCCTGGCGCCCCCTAGAGCCGTGAGCCTCACCCAGCCGTCCTTGGCCTTTTGCTCGCGGTGGATGCGCCGACCGATCCGCCTCAGGATTTCCCGCCGCTCGGCCCCGCCGTAAATCATCGAGAGCCTGATATTGCGCACGATGTCGGACTTTATCGGTGGCGCCCGGATAATCTTCGGCGTCCAGCTTATCTGGCGCATTATCTCCCGGAGCAGGGCCCCGCCCTTGCCGATGGCGACTCCGGGCTTCTCGGCCTCTATCGTCACCTCACCGATGTCATCGCTGAAAATGATGTCGGTGATCTTGGCCTCGTCCGGCACCAGTTCCCTGATTTTCTTCTCGGCCTTTTCCTTCTCGGTCAGGATGGACGGATCAGGACGCAGGATGATTCTCTTCCTGAGCTTGCGGGCGAGATCCTTTATCTTCTCACCGTTGTCCATCAGCGGATCCAGATTTCCGCAGTAGAGGACGACCCGCGGCCCCTCAAAGTCGATATTGGTGACTGCGTCGGCAAATGGTGTCTCCTTCACCGCGGCCTTTATCTCTTTAAGCAATTCCTCCGCAGCCATGCTCGCACCTTAACTTTCCAGATGTGCCCTAGGCCAGTTTTTTAATTTCATCCGGGGTAAGCTCGCGATAACCTTTCTTGGTGATCACGGCGACCTGGACCTCGTTTCCCGTGGCAATGTCCCGTTTCATCGCCGTCTTGACGGCTCGAATGGCAACCGGGACCGCCTCATCCGTTTTCATGCCCTCTTTGAATTCGGTTTCCAGCACACCGTAGGCGACCGGCGATCCCGATCCCGTCGCCACCATTTTCTCCTCAATCATGCCGCCGTCAACATCGATGAAGAACAACCGCGGGATGTCACCATCCATGCCTCCGACCAGAAGGTTCGCGTAGTATATGTAGGAATTCATCAGATTGGAGACCATCTTGGCGCAGGCTAAAACGTTCATCGGGATGCCCTCATGCATCGCGTAGTAACCCGCCTCAGCTCTCATCATGTTGACCAGCTGCTCCGTGTCGGCCACCCCTCCTGCGGTGGTAAAGGCTATCCGGTCCGTGATGCTGTAAATCTTCCTAGACTTCTTACTGGCCACAAGGTAGCCCATGGTGGCGCGTGAATCGGTGGCCAAAACCACGCCGTCCTTGCACACCATGCCGACCGTCGTCGTTCCCTTCAATTGCTCAAATCTCTCCTCTTTCAAAACTATGCACCCCAAAAACGCCGCATAGAAGCAGCAATAAGTGAATCGTGGTAGTTCTATATAAAGTTATCCGCAAATTTGAGAGCGGGGATGCGGTGAAGGAGCCCAAGAAAATTGGACTGCCCCGGGAGGTCTGGATGGGGCCTAGGGTGATATCCAAGGTGGCGCACGTGTGTCGGAAGCTGGAACTGGGAAAGCGGGCCCTGATTGTGGCCGACCCGACGACCTTTGAACTGGTTGGCTCCAAGGTCAAATCCCAGCTGGAGCGGGCGGGTTTCGAAGTCAATCACACGATAATAAATGAGGCGGATCTCCCGACGGTGGCGAAGGTGAGAGAAATCTCTGGGGGCAAAATCGACTTCTTTTTAGGCGTCGGCGGGGGCAGGTGCATCGATGTGGCCAAACTGGCGTCATTCCAAGAAGGCAGGCCATTTGTCTCGGTGCCGACGGCCGCCTCCCACGACGGGATTGCCTCCTCCCGGGCCTCGATCAAAGGCGGCAAAAAGCCGACCTCCATTGAAACGCATGCACCGATAGCGATCATCGCCGACACCCTCATCATCAGACGCGCACCGCACCGCTTGCTGGCGGCTGGCTGCGGTGACATCATCTCCAACCTGACCGCAGTCCGGGACTGGCAGATGGCCCATCGAATCAAAGGCGAACCTTACAGCGAATATGCGGCGATGCTCTCCTTGGTGAGCTATCAAATCGTTATGGAAAATGCCGGGCTGATCAGAAAACGCACCGAGGAGAGCGTGAGGGAGGTCGTCAAGGCATTGATCTCAAGCAGCGTGGCGATGGCCATAGCCGGAAGCAGCAGGCCCGCGAGCGGATCGGAACACCTCTTCAGCCATGCCCTCGACATCACGGCGCCGAAACCCGCGCTCCACGGGGAGCAGTGCGGCGTGGGGACGATAATGATGGCCTATCTCCACGGCGAGGACTGGGTCGCCGTCAAGGAGGCGCTGAAGACGATCGGAGCACCCACTAACGCCAAGGAGCTGGGGATACCTCCAAAATACATCGTGAAGGCCCTGACGATAGCGCACAAAATCAGGCCCGACCGCTACACCGTCCTGAAGGACGGCCTGAGCAGAAGGGCTGCTGAAAGGCTAGCCAAAATAACCGGCGTCATCTAGAACCGATCACGGTGACGGTGGTTCCGGCCTTGAGCCGGCGGAAATTCTCAATTCCCTGCCGGACTACCCCGAAGGTCTCGACGGGGCCTACCGGCTGCGAGCTTCCGAAGAAGACGCAGAGCGCCGGGCCATCAGGCCAGTAGGAGACATCTCCCGTTTTTGTCCGCGTCGTGGTCCTTTCGGGCTTTATCTTAACCGGGATCTCGAAGTAGATCTCCTCCTTCCAGACGTCCGCCACGCCTTCAAACGGCAGGGCGCGCCAGATGGCCTCACATATTCTGGAGTGATCCTTTTCCAGCAGCTCTACCTCGGCCTCAAAATCGGGAAACTTCAGGACAATTTTTCGAGCCATGAAAATCAAATTTTATTTTCATTTCTCCTTTATCTCTTTTACCCGCGCCACTCAAAAGAGATAAGAAACTAAAATTCCACGAGTCATAAGGAGAGGATGATCGAAAGAGACAGAGCCCTCGCTGCCCTGCGTGAGGCCGGTTGTTCGACAAAAGTTATCGAGCACTGCCTCGCCGTCGAGCGCACGGCACTTTCCATCGCCAAAAAAATCGCCGCCAACGGGCACCGAATTGACCTAGGGTTGGTCAGCCTGGGCGGGCTCCTACACGACATCGGCAGGGCAAAGACGCACGGTATTGAACACGGGGTCGAGGGCGGGAAAATCCTCAGAAAGCTAGGTTTGGTGGAACTCGTACCCTTCGCCGAAAGGCACCTGGGCGCGGGTATTCCGGCCGAGGAAGCAAGGGCGCTGGGGTTGCCTGCTCGAGACTTCGTGCCGCTGACAATCGAGGAAAAAGTGGTTACCTACGCAGACAAGCTCGTCTCAGGTAACAAGCGGGGCACCTACAGGCAGGCCGTCGAATGGTTTAAATCTAAGCTCGGCCCGCAGCACCCGGCCCTCAGCCGCTTCAAAATCCTGCACGAGGAAATCAAAAATTTAATGAAAAAGAAGAAACAGCCGAAAAAGGCCTGAGACAACACTTCAAGTTATTTGGTCACCAGATTCGGAAGTTCAACGTTTCTGACCAATATTTTTATTGATCAAGTGGGCCCGGAGGGATTCGAACCCTCGATCTCTACCTTGTAAGGGTAGCGTCTTAACCACTGGACTACGGGCCCCAACTAACTTTTGCTCCGCCATAAAAAGAATAACCCGTGTCTTCACTTCAATCCGATGACCAACGCCAGCACTACTTCAATCGCGATCAGGAGGATGATGAGGAGCTCCAGCGTCCTCGCGCGGTGGACATCGACCCGCTCCATCGCCATCGCATAGAGCTCCTGAAGCTGGTTCAGCTTTCTGTCCACAAGCGCCAGCCAATCCTGGATGCGAAAGCGCTCGCTCGCTATCCGGTAGAGCTTTCCCAGATACCAGTCACCGGTAAATTTAAGGATGTTCCTCATGTCCTCCACCAAGTCCGTCACCTCGACCCGCCACTCGGCCAGTTCCCCGGCGGCGAGAGCGAGCTTGCCGTACCAGCGCCGGCCCCAAAGCATCCCGACCCTGGCCCCGGTGAAAACGGCGTACAGGGAATCGTAGGCGCGCTCCAGCCGCATGTCGAGGAGCTTGTCATAGGTCTTGAGCTCAAGCAGCTGGATCTTGGCCAGCTCGATCATATGTTCGAGTTCATCCATGTAGTTAACCGCGCCGCTCATCAGCGCAGAATACCAGTCGACGATCACGATGTCATCCTCAGAGTAGCTGAGATAGCTCTTGAGTGCGTCCTCCACCTCCTTGTCGCTGAGCCTTCGCCATTCCTTTTCCCCGCGAAGGATGCCGGCCGTCTGCTTGCGGAACCTCCTCAGAAAATCCTGCGCCTTCAGCTTCGGGGATGACTCCGTTATCATGATGAGGGTATATGTTTCAGGATGCTTATAGGCGGGATAGGGTGAGGTTAGAGCCGGCTTGATCGTCTCCAGCAACTTCTCAAAATACTCGCGGGCCAACGTCTCAAACTCCACCTCGGTGCCCGAAACCTTCACCGGATGTTCATCGAGCCTTACCAGCCTTATCAAACTCTTCAAGCTCGCGTTTCTGAATTCTATGACGATGTAAATCTCGATTACTCCGATGGGAAAAATTCTGCCATCCACCCTCGCCTCGTGACCGTCGATGTTTTTGGTCCCGAAACTAATCTCCAGCGGCTGGAGACCAACCTCCCCATATTTTGGGGCAAGCACTCGCAAACGCTTGGGCGCGACCCGGTGGATTACATTCAGCTTCTCCAGCGGCACCTTTTCCAGTTCCACTTCTCCGCCGCAGTCATAGAAGTACTGAAAGACGACGCGACCGGTGAGTGATTGCTCGCTTTGTAAGGTGGACATAACTATCAAAATAAACTCAACGTTCGGGGTTAAAAGAACAGGTAGGTGAAGAACTGGCACGCAGATCTTTCCAAAAATGGCGTTACGAAAATTTAGCGCTGGCGCGGGGGAGGGGATTTGAACCCCTGAGGCGCGATGCGCCAACAGGTACCTGCAGGTCCACCTTAGCAACCTGCCGCCATACCTGGCTTGGCTACCCCCGCACAGACATTAATCTGACCTCAGTTTATTAAAAGAGCTGCTGAGCCGGGCGGCGGCGGGCACGCCCGCGGTTGACGCCTTCCCTGCGCACCGATGGCTAGCCCCAAGCTCCATCCCGTTTGCCATCAGCGCCGCACGTCCTCCCCACCCTTGCTGACTTCCGCCCCTGGGGGATTCAGGAGGCAAGGGCAGTTAATTCAGACCCTACGGCCTGAACCCTGCCGCCGCCGACCCGATGGGACAGGACTTCGTCGCCGGTAGCTAGGTCGACGCGCAGTTCCGAGCGCCGTCCGCAGGCTTCGGCCCACCGTGAACCCCATTTGTGGTACAGGCAAGGGGTAGCTGCCCACCTAGCCCGCCGCCAAAATTAACTATCTCGCTCAGAAATAAGGTTCTTTCGTCCCTTCGCCAGCCCGAGGCCCTGAAGCAGCTCACACGTCTTGCACAGCCGGGTGGATGTCGGTTCCCCGCACCTCTCGCACCTTTTCACCTCAAATTCCGGGGTGGCCGACTTCAGGTGGGGCTTGATCTCCTCAAACATCCGGAGAATCATGAACTTCGAGTTCGGGTGATTGGCCTCAAGGCTGTTTAAGAAATCCCGGATCTCGGTGTGAATTCCGCTCGCGTAGGGGCAGACGGCGAGATGAACCTTTATTCCCTTGAGCAGCGCGTAGAGCGCGACCTCCTTCTCCGGAATCTCCCGCAGCGGTTTAATCCTAGGCACGAAGCCCTCAAGTGGGATGTAGATGGGTCCCAGCCGGTAGAGCCGGGAAAGATCCGCCCGGACGTAGTTCAGCATTATCGCCTGCGTCTCATCGTCCAAATTGTGACCCGTGGCCAGCTTATCCGCGCTCAACTCCCGGGCAGCTTGATTAAGGAGGGAACGGCGCATGACGCCGCAGTAGGTGCAGGGATTCAATCCCGTGCCTCTCTTGGCCGCAATTTTGACCATTTCATCCAAGGTGACGCCGAACACACTCTTGAAACTGATCACGTAGTGCTCGACGCCCAGCACCTCGGCGTTCTCCCTGGCTACGGGGAGGCTCTCGTCGCGGTAGCCCCTGATGCCCTCATCCACCGTGATGGCCACCACCTCGCAACGCTTTCCCCGGCAGTAATTGGTGAGCAGATGCAGGCAGGCAACGCTGTCCTTTCCCCCGGAAACGGCCACAGCGACCCTCTCGCCCGGCAAGACGAGCCGGTAGTTGTTGACCGCCCGGCGAAACCTTCGCTCAACGCTCTTTATCATGCAGCGGTCACACAGGAAAACCCCGGCGTAACGCCGGTGGTAAACGGCTCTTCGGCCGCAGAAGCTGCACCTGAGCACTCAACCACCCGTCACTACCGGCAGGATTTCAACGAGGTCTCCCTTTCTCAGGCGCTCCTCCTCAGCGACGATCCTGCCGTTTAACCTCACCACCACAGTCTCACGATTCTGACCGACCTTCCGGAGCAACTCGGCGACGGTGGTTCCGGGAGCAACCCTTAACCTGCGCGAAGACCTCTGACCGGCAATCTTCACCTTAATCTCAACCGTCATTGCATCACCAGAGGTAGGGCAGGAAGTTGGCCAGAATTATGCCCAGCACGATGATCGACAGCGCCCGGGTGATTTGCTTGGCCCGCTCCTCCGAAACCACCTTTTCCAATATCCCCCTGAGAATGTAGCCGCCGTCGAGAGGAACCGCCGGCATCAGGTTAAACAGCCCGATGCCAATGTTCAGGACGAATATCCACTTTAGGATGTCGATCACCGCCCACGGCACCAAAGCCTCAAAGACGAAGGGATGAAAGACGTTGCCCCCCATGAGCTCGGACATCGCCGTCCAGAGGACGAAGAGCGGGTTGACGAAATTCCAGCGCGAAAATGCCGAAAGGAGGGCCACGCCGAGATAGCCCCGGTTCTCAACGCTGGGGTGCTGTGCCAGCGTGATCACCATCTCCCCCGCGCTGGTCACCAGCCGCACGTTGTCCCCGGGCCTGGTCAGGCTCATGAACCTCTCGAAGTCCTCAGGAGTATTTATCTGAAAGTTGTCAACGGAATAAATCCTCATGCCGGGGGTGATGCCGTAATTGTCGGCGGGGTAATCCTTGGCGACGGCATAGACATAGGCCCCGGGTTTCGGAACGATGAGGAGGACGATTATCAGCAGACAGAGCAGCGCAAACAGGACGTTGGAAAAGGCCCCGGCGGCATACATCCTCAGCCGCTTCAGGACCGGTGCTTTGGCGAGCTGCTTCTCGTCGGGCTCAACAAAGGCCCCGGGGATCGCCACGACCAGCATGCCACCCACCGACTTAATCCTTAAACCCTGAGAGCTGAGCAGGAAGCCGTGGGCAAACTCATGGACGAGAAGGACTGTGGCGATGGCGATTATCCAAGCCAGCGGAGTTAGGCCGGGAACCAACCCGGGCAGCACCAGCTGGACGCCGGCAACCGCCGCCTTGGGCTGGGTCAACAGGACCATCAGGTTGAGCACCAGGTTGATGAAGACGAAGACCATCAGCCCTATCCCGGCCACGACGGCGAAGTCACCGTAAATACGCCAGAATCCCCTCGCCTTGCCGACCCGCCTTATGAAATTAAGGCCGCGCTTGGTGCGCCACATCATTACGCCCGGAGAGATGGAAAAACCGTGTTTCCTCAGGTTGAACCAGCGGTCGATCAGGCCGAGGGCGACCCAGAACAGGATGAACATGGCCACGATGAAAAGAATCTCCTCGTACACCGGCAGCACCGTAGAAAATACCACCGGTAATCTTTAAACATATGCGCTAATCCTTTTGCTTGAGAAAAATGTACTCCATCGTGCTGACGACGGTGAAGGACCGGCGCGAGGCGAACAAAATTGCCCGCGCCTTAGTCTCGGAGAGGCTGGCCGCATGCGTGAACATCGTCCCTCAAGTCTCATCGATCTACCGGTGGCAGGGAAAGGTCGCAAGGTCGAGGGAGTTGCTCCTGTTGATAAAAACATCGACGAAGGAGATGGACCGGTTAATGGCAAGGATCAAGGAGCTCCACAGCTACCAAGTGCCCGAGATTATCTCAGTTAAAGTTCAACGGGGCTGGCCGCAATATTTAAAGTGGCTGAAGGAAAGTCTGGACTGATTGTATGCAGGTAGACCTGAGAGACGCATATCTGCTGATCGCGCCTAGGCCCATCGTCCTCATCACCACCGTGGATAAACAGGGAAGGATAAACGCGGCCCCGATGTCCTGGGTGACCCCCGTCGAGTCCGACCCGCCCACAGTCGCCTTCTCCACCAGCTATGAGAGCGACACCTACCACAACATCTGTGAGACGGAGGAGTTTGTGATCAACCTAGTTCCGGAAAAGATCAAGAAGCAGATGTACCTCTGCAGCAAAAACTTCCCCCGCGGGGTCAACGAGCTGGAAAAGGCCAAGCTGTCCTGGGAGCCGTCCCTGAAGGTAAAGCCGCCGAGAGTTGTTGAATGTCCCGCCAACCTGGAGTGCAAGCTGGACTGGAAGCACGAGGGTCCGGAATACGTGGTGATCGGTGGCAGGGTCGTGGCCGCTAACGCGCAAAGGGACGCCTTTAAAGACGGCAGAATAAACGTGTCCTTTGTCAGGCCGCTGCTTCATATTTCCGACAAAAATTTTGCTGTAGCAGAGCGCGAGATAGGGCTTTGATCGCATGGTTAAGCCCGCACGTGTCGCCGACATCCGGGAAGTCATCTACGGTGAAAAGCGGTGGAAAATCCTCGGTGAACTAAGAAAACGTGCCTTGGAGCTGATGCTGCCCCTCGAGGCCTCCGGTTTCAAGCCCATCGTCCATGGCAGCGCCGCTCGGGGAGACGTCGACAAAAACAGCGATGTGGACGTGTTCATCCCGTATGTGGTTCCCTCATTTAAATTGGAGCTGGCCCTGCTGAAGGTGGGGCTCGCCCCCATCAAGAGGGAGATCGTGATGGCCACCCCGTGGCAGCTGCCCAAGGCCCAACTATACATCGAGGATGACCGCTCGGTTGCCTTCCCGCTGGTTAAACCCCGCCAGTCCGAGCTGGAGTTCTATTACTTTGGCGGGGCCGCGGGGGTTGATGAGCTGAAGCGAGAGGTCAGGGTTCCGGGCGTCGATAAAAGGCTTATGCTGATTCAGCCCACCGAGAAGGGCCATTTGGAGAGCCCGGTGATGGGTAACGAGGGCACCGTGGCCAAGGCCTTGGGCGTGGGGCTGGAGATCGTCCGCGAGAGAGTTCAGGTTTTGACGAGGCGGGCCAAGGTGGGGCACACCGGCATCTTTATCCGGAGGGAGCTGGCCCCGAAGGAGAGCTTCGAGGAGGTCTTCCAACAGCTGGTCCGGGAAAACCCGGATATGAAGATCGGCCTTAAAGAGAGGCTTCCCTGAACCTCAAGATGACAAAATCCCTATCCAAGGCGGAGATGAAATTGCCGACGCGGGGCCCGGAATCGCGGCCGAGCAGGACCAGATAGATCGCCCGAAAGAGCTCATTTGGCTTTTGCCCCGTCATCTCGGCCACGGCATAAACGTGGTTATGAAGCTCAACCGGAGTGAACTCCTTCTGGGCCAGGTCATCGGCCAACTGTCTCAACCCCTGCTTCTGCTTCGAGTTAAGCTGCTGGGCCCCTTCCGCCGGCATCCGTTCCAGTACCTTGAACCTCAGGTGCTCCGGCGCATACTGCATCACCCAGTTGCGGGCCAGCTGCATTCGGCGCAGGGCCAGCTTTATCTCCAGCTGGCTGGGGTTGATCAACATCTTCTTGGAGGTCAGGACCTCAAGGATTTTCTTTTCATCGTTGGTGACCTGGGCCAGCACCGCGGCGAACCGGTAGGAGATCCTCCTGATGGGCGTCTCCGAGACCCGCTCCACCTGGGAGAGCTCATAGATGCGCCTCTGCTGCTCCTCCCTCTTGCCCTCCTCAGAGGTCTTACTATAGTAGGCACTCTCAACCATATCGTACTCCTCGATCAGGTCGAGGAGTGGCAGGCCGGGGTCAAACTCCTTCGCCTTCATTGGCTTGCTGCGGAAGATGAAGTAACGGAGAATCTCGGGCTCCGCAATCTCCAACCACTGTTTCAGGGTGAAGACCACACCCTTGGAGGAGGACAGCTTCTTGCCCTTCATGCTCACCCACTCGTAGGGTACGGGGTAAGGCGCCTCGTAATCGAAGACCTTCTCGGCAATCAGCTTGCCCGTGTCGTAGCTGCCTCCGCGCACCGCGTGGTCCTTGCCGAAGGGCTCACAGGTGACGCCGAGGAGCTTCCAGCGCGCGGGCCATTCCACCCTCCAGGTGAGCTTGGCCCCTCCCGAGGTGTAATCGGCCTCACCCTCGTGGCCGCAGCCGGCAACGTATTCCGCGCCCTCGCAGCGGTACCTGACATAGTCCCCATGCCAGGAAATGGCCCGGGTCGTCGATATCCGGCCGCAGTTCTCGCAGATGGCGTCCACGGGCAACCAGCCCTCCGGCAGCGGCCTGTCCCGGTACTGGTTCAGGATAGACCTGATCACCTCTGAATTTTCCAGTGCCTTCCTGATCAGCTCCGCCATTCTCCCCTCGCGGTAAGCCTTGGCACCGGAGTGAACTCTGACCTTTATCCCGAAGTCCTTCAGGGATTCTATGAAGGGCCGGGAAAAATAGTCCACAAAGTCGCGGTAGTCCGGGTCAGGTGAGGGGATGTTGGCGTAGGGGAATCCGAGATACTGCTTGTACCTTTCCGCCAGCTCGCCCTCGTTCAACGGCCAGGGTATGCGCCGCATCGGGTCGTAGTCATCCGCGCACCAGACGGCCTCGGCCTCAAGGCCCAGACCCTCAGCGGCCCGGCGCACGGCGTCGGCGATGAAGACGTCGTTCGAGTGCCCGATGTGAACATGACCGGAGATCGAGATGCCGCTGGCGATGACCTGCTTTCCCCCCCGTTTCAGCAGCTCATTTGCCACGGCGTCTATCCAGTGCATGCAATCGAGTAAAGGATTTTATACGCCAGCCTAAAATGTTAGCGGGACGTCCATGAAGGCCGCCAAAAAGATGATCTCCATACCCCCTTCCAGCACCCTCAAGGTTTTAGCCCTGGCTAAGGAACTGGAACGCTCCGGAAGGAGAATAGTCCACATGGAGGTCGGAGAGCCTGACTTTGATACCCCGGCGCACATCAAGGAGGCCGCCAAGCAGGCCTTGGACAGGGGGATGACGAAGTACACCCCCAGCGCCGGAATTCCTGAGCTGCGGGAGGCGATCGCCGAACACTTTGTCAGGCAGGGGATCGACGTCGCGGCGAAGAACGTGATCGTGACGCCGGGCGCCAAGCACGCCATCTTCTGCGCGCTGGCGGCGGCGCTGGACCCCGGCGACGAGGTCCTGATCCCTAGCCCCTGCTGGACCTACGAGGCGATGGTGAAGATCTGCGGGGGCAAGCCGGTGTTCATCCAGGGGTCGGCGGAGAAGGGCTTCAAGCTCGAGGAGGAAAAGCTGAAAAACGTCATCACCTCCAGATCCCGCCTCCTCCTGCTGAACTATCCCAACAACCCCACCGGCGCGGTGATGAGCGCCGCGGACCTGAAACCGATCCTGGAAATAGCCGCGGACCATGACCTCTGGGTACTCTCCGACGACATTTACAATGTGCTCGTCTACGAGGGCGAGCAGGGCAATCCGCTGAAGTTCCCCGGAATGGCCGAGCGGACGATCAGCATCAACGGGTTCTCCAAGGCCTACGCCATGACCGGCTGGAGGATAGGGTATGCCGTGGCTCCGGCCGACTTCATCACCGAAATGGCGAAGATCCAGGAGGCCTCCACCTCCTGCACCGCCAGCTTCGTGCAGGCGGCCGCGGTCACCGCGTTGAAGGGGCCGCAGGACTTTGTTGCCGAGATGCGCGCCGAGTACCGCCGGCGCCGGGATGTCCTGGTGGCGGGCCTGAACGAGATCGAGGGCATCAGCTGCCTGAAGCCGCAGGGGGCCTTCTACGTCTTCCCGAGCATTGAACAACTGGGGATGAGTTCCTTTGCTTTCTGCGAGTCCCTGCTCAAGAACAAGGGCGTCGCCGCGGTGCCGGGAAGCGGTTTCGGCCCCGGCGGCGAGGGGCACGTGCGGTTGAGCTACGCCACCTCGATGGAAAACATCAAGCTGGCGATAAAGCTGATCAAGGAGTTTGTTGAGGAGCTTCCGGCGCGTAGGTAGCCGTCAGCACATTCCGAATCTCCCGGGCCTTCTCCTTCCCGATGCCGTCAACCTGGCGGAGCTCCTCCTCGGAGGCGCACATGATCTTCTCGACTGTGCCGAAGTGCTCCAGCAGCCTCTTGGCGAGCACCGCGGAGACCCCGGGAAGCCCCTCTACGATGTAGCGCTGGCAATCGGTCAGGGTGAACTTCTTCGGTTCCCCGCGCAGGGCAACCTCCCTTTTCTCCGCGATCTGCTCCCGTCGGGCTATGGCGATGAGGATTGACGCGGTTTCCTTTTCATCCACCGTCGGAATGATGGGGATGCCCACGTCAACGGCCAGGGCCGCCAGCGTGCCACGGATGGCGTTGGGATGTATTGCCCGCCGGTGGTAAAGTCCCTTCCCCTCGATGATCAGCACCGGGCGCTCAAAACACTCCCGCAGCACCCTCGCCTGCGGCATGAGGCGCTTGTCGACTATCGACTGCAGGAAGTCGCTGACGGACTTCCGCTCCACACCGACGCGGTCGCTGAGGATAAAATCGCCCACCTTCAGCTGCCGGATCTCCAGCTCGACCCCCTGCGCCCGGAGCTCATTGATAACTCCCGAAGCCTCCTCACGGTGGTCGGCGATGATCTTGAGCCTCTCCCCGGACAGGGCGTCGATTTTACTCTGCATGCCTCGGGCCACCTCGCTTAACTATTCTCCCCGCGTGATAAAAACCAGGCAGAGCTAAGCGGCCCACCAGATCAACATTATCGTGTAGGTCATGACCCAGAAGATGAACCACATGATGTAGTAGGGCCAGAACCAGATTTTCATCTCGACTTCCTTGGCCTCGGGTCCACTTCTGGTGACCAAGGTGGCGAAGAACAGCCGGAAGCCCCTCAAGTTGGCCATCTGCTTCACCGGCTGCGGCGGGGCCTGCGGTGGAGTCTGCGCCGGGCCCTGAGCACTGGGGGCGGGTGAAGCTGAGCCTCTTTTCAGGAGAGATGTGGTCAGCTTATAAGATATACCGAGAAAGATAAATGCGAAGAGCAAGGCCAGCCAAGCGTTGGGCAGGAAAGCGGAGATGATGCCTGCAAGTATCCCTGCCCCGGAAAACGTGAGGGTGAGCTTTGCCGTTATGTCCATATCATACACCTGGTGAGATCGTGAAGCTGTCGATGACTAGCCTTGACATTATGGTCTGCGTTCGCGAGCTTAAAAACGCTATTGGTGATCGAGTTGAAAATGTCTATGAAGTTGACGGCTCGATCGTCCTGCGGCTGCACTCCAGGGAGGGGGGACGAAAGGACCTGGTAATCCAGCCCGGGTGCAGGGTTCACCTCACCACGCGGGTCTACCGCGCGCCGAAGCAGCCGACCTCATTCGCCATGCTCCTGAGAAAACACCTCGAGAACGCCGAGATCTCGGACGTAAGCCAACCGGATTTCGAGCGCATCGTTGAGATCAGCTTCGCCGCCGGGGAGGGGCGAGTTCTAATCGCCGAACTCTTTGGCGAGGGAAACATTATCCTCTGTGATTCTCAGAAAAACATCATCCAGCCCTACCGCATCGCCACCTGGAAACACCGCTCCCTCAAGGCCGGCGTGCCCTACCTCTACCCTCCCGGCACCGGCGTCGATCCGTTTGGACTTGACGCCGACGGGCTGAGGGAAAAACTGAAGGATGCCCCGGACATCGTCCGGGGGCTGGCGGTGAACCTGGGGCTGGGTGGACCGCTGGCCGAAGAAGTCTGTGCCCGGGCCGAGGTGTCCAAGGGAGTCAAGCCGGGTGAACTTTCGGAAAAGGAGCTGGAGGCCGTCCTAGGCGCCTTGAAGGGTCTCCTCTCCGCGGAGCCGGCACCCTGCATCATCTATGAGGGAGATAAGCCGGTGGACTTCGCCCCGCTGGATTTCAAGACTCACCTAGGCCAGAAGGTGAAAAGGTTCAGCTCGTTCAACGAGACCCTCGACGAGTACTTCAGCACCGTGGCGGTGATGGCCGCCAGCGAACGCCGGAGGAAGGAGTACGAGAAAAAGGTGGCGGGTCTGCTCAAGCGACAGCAGGAACAGCAGCAGCAGTTCGGAGAACTTTACCAGAGGTCTTCGGAGGCGAAGAGAAAGGCCGACCTCATCGCCATCCATCACCTCCAGATCAACGAGGCACGAAAAATGCTCGACCGGCTCCGGAGGAGCAAGGGCTGGGAAGGTGCCCTCGAGGCCTTACAGCGATCAAAGGAGGCGGGGGAAAGTTGGGCCCAGCTGATAAAGAGTGTGGACTTCAAGACGGGCAAGATGGAGGTCGAGCTTGCGGGCCAGACGATCGAGCTCGACCCGCGGGCCTCGGCCTTCGAGAACTCGGCGCGATACTACCGGGAATATCGGGAACTCGCCGAGAAGGCGGTGGGTGCCAGAACTGCCCTTGAGGCCACGGAGCGCGAGCTTGAGGCCCTGAGGGCGGGTGCCCCTGAGGTCAAGGTGTCCCCACCGCCGAAGAGGAGGACGCCGAAGTGGTTCGAACATCACCGCTGGTTCATCTCCTCGGACGGACATCTGGTCATTGGAGGGAGGGACGCCAAGGGCAACGCCGAAATCATCGAGAAACACATGGATCCTAACGACCTCTATTTACACGCGGAGATCATCGGCGCACCCCACGTCGTCGTCAAATCGGCGGGCAAGGAAATACCGGAGACCACCATCATCGAGGCCGCCGAGTTTGCCGCCATGCATTCGCGGGCCTGGCGGGAGGGTCTGGGCATCCTCGACGTCTACTGGGCCAAGCCGGACCAGGTCTCAAAGAAGGCACCATCGGGCACCTACCTCCCCAAGGGCAGCTATACCATCCAAGGCAAGCGGAACCTGCTCAAGGTCCCGGTGAGGGCGGCGGTCGGCGTCATGGCGCTCGACGGCGAAAACGTGGTCGTCTGCGGGCCGAAGAGCGCTGTCCAGAAGCACGCGAAAGTTTTCGTCGAGATCTACCCGGGACCCGTGAAGAAATCTGAACTCGCCCGCCAGATACAGGTTAAGTTCAAAATTGCGGGATTTGATGTCCCGGTCGATGAAATAGAGCGGGTGCTGCCGCCGGGGACAGGGGAGATCCGGGAATAATGAAAGGGCTTGGATTTTGTGGAGCCCCGAGCGGGATTTTCGCGTCCCGAATCGAACCCGCGACCTCCACCTCCTTGGCGCGAGATACCAAGGTGGCGCTTGCGGCTTGAGGCTTTCCGCCACAATCTACCGACTGAGCTACCGGGGCTCCATTCTGAGTTCCATCCGGCTTGTTTAAACTTTTCCCATTTAAGTCCGGAATCGTGCCGATCCTCCCATCGCGCAAACAAAATTTTTTCAACGCGTGTTCAGAATGGTGAGGATTAGGACTTTATTATCTGCCGACCATGAATAGTGGGGTTGCGATGAGGGTGGGCGTAATCGGCGGCGGAAATCTCGGTTCCTCGTTGATCAAGGGGTTTCTGAGATCTGGTGTCCTTCAGCCGGATGAAATCGTCGTCAGCGAACCGGACGAGGGAAAGGCGAGGGAGCTGGCCAGGCTCTCGATCGGCGTGACCTCGGACAACAGGGAGCTCGTCCGCGAGTGTGATGTGGTGTTCATTGCCGTAAAACCGGATCTGGTCGAACCCGTGCTCAAGGAGGTCGAGGATCTCTCCGCGGGCAAGCTTTTCGTCTCGGTGGCCGCCGGCGTCTCCACCGCTTTCATCGAGGCTAGGACAAGGGCGAGGGTGATCCGGGCCATGCCGAATCTATGTGGAGCGGTGCTGCAAATGGCCTCAGCCTACTCCAAGGGCTCCCGGGCCACCGCCGAGGACGAAAAAACAGTGGCGCAGCTTCTCGGCAAACTTGGGACCACCTTCCCGGTGGAGGAAGATCTCTTGGGCGCGGTCACCGCGGTCAGCGGCAGCGGGCCCGCATTCTTCTTTTACCTCATGAAGGCGGTGCAGGACGCCGGCGTGGAGCTCGGGCTCCCCAAGGACATCTCCTTCAAGTTGGCCGCCCAGACCGCCCGAGGCGCGAGCGAAATTGTGCTCAACTCTGAGGAAAAAATAGAAGAACTTATTCGTCGGGTTTGCACGCCGCGGGGCACCACCATCGAAGGCATGAAGGTACTGGAGGAAAGGAAGGTCGCCGACGCCATCAAGGAGGCCGTCAAAGCCGCGGCGAGACGGGCCGAGGAAATCTCCCGGTAAACGCCATTTTCAACCGCGACATAGGGATAGCTATTTAGCGAAAACGAGGTTTATTTCATTGGATCGGAATGGGCAAAAATAACGAGCTGCCGGTGGGCCTGAAGGACGTCCTGAAAAAACTTCAGCGCGGTGAAATCACGCTGGAGGAGGCGGAACGCCGGCTATCGGCTTTGAACATCAGGAAGATCAGGGATCTGGCGAGGATCGATCTGGGGCGGGCCTGCCGGACGGGTGTTCCTGAAGTCGTGTTCGCCGAGGGAAAGGACCCTGAAACTGTCGTCGGGGCTGCGGCTGCCCTGGCCAAAGCCAACGGTTACGCCCTCATCACCAGGGCGAACCGAACGCAAATCGCGAGGATAAGGGGAGAATTGGGCCGTGTTTTCGAGGTGGAAATCAACCGCCCGGCGCGCGCGGTGCTGATCAGGAGGAAAGGGCACGTTTTCCCCGAGGAGGGCAAGGTGGGGATACTCGCGGCCGGGACCGCCGACGTGCCCGTCGCTGAGGAGGCCGCCATGGCGGCACGGGTGATGGGCTGCAAGGTCCTCAAGGCCTATGATGTCGGGGTCGCCGGAATTCACCGTCTGTTTGAGCCGCTGGAGCACATGGTCAAAGAAGGGGTCTCGGCCCTCGTCGTCGTGGCCGGGATGGAGGGGACGCTGCCCTCAATAGTCTCGAGCCTCGTCGACGTTCCCGTGATCGGGGTGCCGACCTCCATCGGTTACGGGGTCGGGGTAAAGGGCGTGGGGGCCCTGATCACGATGCTCCAGTCCTGCTCACCCAAGCTCGCCGTGGTCAACATCGACAACGGTTTCGGTGCCGGCGTCTTCGCGGCCGCCATCGCCAGAAGGGCAAGGTGAACTGGTGATCTGGCTACTCCCGAGACACTAAACTTTTACGGCCAATTGCTGAAGGATAACCGTGTCCGGATGAAAGTCCTCTTTGTAGAGCCTCCGAAGGAGATGTGGTTCGTGATGGGGGAATACCTTCCGCCCCCGTTCGGAATCCTGCAGCTGGCGAGCTACCTCGAGGAAAAAGTCAAGGATGTTGAAATCGAGGTGCTGGACTGCCAGGCCGAAAAACTGGACTGGGACGGCCTCGAAAGGCGCATCGAATCTGCCCAGCCCGATATCTTCGCACCCAGCGCCCTTGCCACCTGCAACGCCTACCTCGTGGCCCGGGCGGCGGAGCTGGCAAAGAGGGTCAACCCGGAAATCCTCACCGTCGCCGGAGGCCAGCACTTCACAGCCACGGCCGAGGAAAGCCTGCGGCGCTATCCCGAGATCGATGTTATCGTCAGGGGCGAGGGTGAGCAGACCCTAGCGGAGTTGGTAAAGTCCGTTGACAAAAAATCCTCGCTCTCGCGAATAAAGGGCATCTCCTTCCGGCACGGCAAAGAGGTGAGACACAGCCCGGACCGACCGCTGATAGAGGATCTGGACAGTTTACCTCTGCCGGGCTATCACTTCGTTGAGCACGTCATTCACAAATACCACTTCAGGATGATGTCGGGGGCCAACGCGGGCTACGCGCTGATCGAGGGATCGCGGGGCTGTCCGCACCGGTGCACCTTCTGCTCCCAGTGGAAGCACTGGCGGGGGAAATGGCGGAAGAAATCAGCCCGACGGATTGCCGACGAGATGGAGCTCTGCTACCGAAACTACGGGATCAGGTTCCTCTGGCTGACCGACGACAACTTCGGCCTGGGCCGCCAGACCAGAGAACTCTGCCAGGAGATAAAAAGAGGAGGGATTGGTGATGAGATAATGTGGTTCATGCAGGTTAGGGTCGATGATATCGTCAAACATCAGGACATCCTACCCCTGTCCCGAGCCGCCGGGCTTCACTGGGCCCTAGTCGGCGTTGAAAATCAGAGCCCCGCGGCCCTGAACTCCTTCCGAAAAAAGATAGACCCGAAGGACGCGAAAAGGGCGATGGACCTGCTAAAGAAAAACGACATCTTCGCCCAGGCGACCTTGATCATCGGCAATCGGAAGGACACGAGGGAATCGATCGAAAATCTCCGGGAATTCACCAACGCCATCGACCCCGACCTGGCCATCTTCATGATCCTGACGCCTTTTCCCGGTACCGAACTCTACGAAAAGGCAAAAAGAAACGGCTGGATTGAGGAAGACAACTGGGCCAACTACGATATGGTTCACGCGATCATACCCACGGAAACGCTGACGAAAAAAGAAGTGCAGGAGGAGCTCTACCTCTGCTACCGCAGTTTCTACGGCTCGTTCAGCCGGCGCTTCTCCGGGCTTTTCTCCAGCAACAGGATCAAAAGGAGGACCTACCGTTATCTTGCCGGTCAGGGTTTGTTGAAAGCGCTGCGAGACTTGTTCAGGTGAACCATCGAGATGAAGCGGGATTTCTTACCGGCTTTCTTTCTGGGCGTCTCCCTCTACGGGCTGGCGGTCGCGATGCTGCTCACGCTTTACCCGCCGGTGATCTCCGAGGAAACCACCCTGCGAAAACCTCTGCTGGGATTGCTCTTCGCGCTGATCTGCCTCGGCGGAATGACCGCGGCACTTTTCCCCGGGCCCTGTTCTGAAAAAGCTGGGCTGAAGAAAAGTCGCACAATTTCCGGAACCGGAGCAGGTTTTGCCCGGAAAAAATTTGGTTTTCGGGGACACCACCCCGACTGCGGTAAATTCTCCTCCCATGTCTTCCACGTGGGAAACCGGGCCCTCTGCGCAGGCTGCACCGGTCTTTTCATCGGCGCCATGATAAACCTCGCCGGGACCTTCCTTTACTTCTTCGCCGGTTTTTCGCCCGGAAACCTGACCTTCCTTATCTTGTGGCTGGGTGCGGCAGGGGTCGTGCTCGGCCTGCTCTCGCCGCTACTGTTTCCGCCGTGGTGGCTGGCCCGATCGCTCGCGAATGCCTTCTTTGCCCCCGGGGCCTTTCTGCTGGTGGTTGGGGTTGACGACATGAGCAAAAGCCTCACCGTGGGGCTGTCCCTGCTCGCCCTGACGCTCTTCTGGATTCTAAACAGGCTTTACCTCTCCCGCTGGAGCCACCGCAAGATCTGCCGGGCCTGCGACGACCCCGGCTGCGATTTAAGGGACTTTTAAGAGACCTTTCTCCGCTGGCTCAACCCGTAGATGGCTCCCGCGATTATCAGTATCCCGATGATCATAATCAGCACGGGCCAAACGGAGTTCCAGACGTCCACGTTCCATTTGAACAGGTTGTTGAGCAGGGAGGTAAGGCCGGCGATGATGATTATCGTGCCGATGATCACCGCCACGATCACGCCGCCGTGGGGCAAACCGAAGCATTCCTCCTCGTGCTCCCGCTCGGGTCCGAAGCATGTCCTCCGCTCCGCCCCCCTGCCAGTAACGTAAAGTCGGGCACCGCACTTCTTGCAAACTTCGGCGTCATCGGGATTTTTGGTACCGCACTTGTGGCAGTAAACCAGATGCTTCACCTCCGCTAAATTCTTTGAGCTTTTGCGGGTATAACCCTATTCAGCGTTGCCAGACGGATGGCGCCGCCCAGCACTATCGACCCGCCGAAGAAGGTCAGGATGCAGCCCAGAAAGGTGAACCAGTCGATCGCACCGTTGCTGAGCCAGCTTAAAGAGAAAACTGCCCCGGACCAGAAGAAGATGCTGGAGGCGGTGCTCGCCCTTCTGCCCCACGGCTCCCTGAAGGCAAACCTCAACGCCAAGATGAGGACATTGAAAATGGCGAGCGCAAGGGAAAAGTTAAAGGCAGCGGCATAGAGTCCTAGGTGGCTGGAGGCTGGGGCAAAAAATTTCACGCCCGGGTAAATCTCCTGAAGGGTCAGGTCCTGTAAAAAATCGTGTATCTCTCCGGGCAGGTTGGGGTTCGTGGAGAAAATTGCCCCCACGAGGATCAGGAAGAACCCGAAGGAGAGCAGACCCAGGATGTCCGGTTTACTTTTTTCGCTCAAGAAATTCATCCTCCCGAACGGCGCAGGGACGAAATGGCTGCGGAGACAATCATTATGCCGAAGACGATGAAGGCCGCGGGCCAGATCTCTACGGCCGCTCCATAGAGATGGGAAAGCACTAAACCGGCGCCGAAGAGCATGATTAACAGGCCGACGGTGATCCCGGTCACGGAACCGATCTGCGCCAGAAAAAGGCGATTTCCTCGACTGACGCTCCCCTCGGCGGCCTTTGAGGGACAGAGGCCGCGGCCACACGACCTACATCTCTTTACTCCATCCTCGTTTTCGGCACCACAGTAAGTGCAGTGGACCATGCGATCAGCTTTTGAATTCAGCGCCACTTCACAAAACCGGAATCACCAGCATTAACAGAACCACGATCAGTATCAGAACCAGCAGGATCATGAAAGTGGACATGTCATCGTGCTTTTTTTCCCCGGCCTTCTCCGGGTGAGCCTTAACTTCGTGCTTCACCTCGGGCTTGGGCTTCTCCTCGACTTTCTCCTTATGCTCGACCTTCTTCCTCGGCAACGACCCACCTCCTTTCCAGACCTCCGATAAAAGATTGTAACCTCGGGATAAAAAGCGTAGCGGGAGGGGCACCCACTTATTTTAAAGGCGAAAAACAGGAGTTTGGTAACGTGAGAAAAATTATCATCATCGCGGCGGTGCTGGTCGTCGCCGTTCTGGCCGCAGGTCTGATTATAAACCTGGGCAAGCGACCGCCGGCGGGCACGGAATCCCCTCCGGAGACTACAAACACCACGCCAAGCACGGCTGAGGAGGAACACTACACCTTCACCAGGGACTGGCTCAGAGAGGGAAACATCTGGGTTTTCGACCAGCCCTCAACAGAATATTTGGAGGAACTGGGCGCGACCGGGACGGCCTTCTCAGTCTACTACAGCGGGTTCAACGAATATGAGTGGAACTATGTAAAGGATTTGCACAGAAATGGCTTCAAGGTCACCTCCAACCTCCCCTGCGAGCAGTCCGCAACCACGGAGAACCTGCAGCTCCGGGAGGAGGCCTGTCAGAGGGATGTCTACGGCGACCCTGTCCTGCTGCTGGGTCTGGAGGGCCTTTATAAGATGTGCGGCAACAACCCGCTCTGGCGGGATTTTCTCATGAACCGCATAGCGGAGCAGGCGAGAGGGGACGTAGACGGGATCCTCCTCGACGAGCCCGGGGATGTCGGCGACTGCTTCTGCGGCTACTGCATGCAGGCCTTTAACAACTACTTGGCCGAGCACTACTCGCCCGACGAACTGGAGCAGCTTTTCGGAATCACCGACCTCACTGCCTTCAGCTACCGGGAATATCTGCTGGGGCAAGGGGGCGCCCACTGGTGGGACGATCCCAACCCGCAGCTGCAAAGCACGTACCTCCAGTTCCGGTACTTGGAGCGGACGAGGTTCCTCGGGGAGCTCGTCCGGCACGGCAAGCAGGCAGCCGGCTGGGACATCCCAGTGACGGCGAACGTCTATGGGCTGGAGCCGAACCACCAGATCTTCGTGCCCCTTCTCGACTTCGTCATCTTCGAGATGCCGACGATCCCCGAGGCCCATCCCGGCGTTGACTACCTCCGCCCCATTCCGGGCAAGCACTTCGTCACCTATCTCCTTGCCGAGGCGCTGGACCGGGGGAAGCCGTTCTCCGCGTTCCCCGACGTCTTCGACCTCCAGCAACTCTCCGAGGAGGATTGGTGGCTGTGGCGGCACTGGCTGGCCGAGGCGCGGGCCTGCGGGGCCTCCTTCATGCTCCCACACCGGGCCTACGTCTACGGGGGCGGCGCCTACACCATCGCGGCGGAAAAGGTCTCCCCCTACACCCAGTTCTTCGCCCGGCATCCGCAGTACTACGAGAACCTGGACCGGGTGGCGACGGTGGCGCTGCTCCACGACCTACACTCTACGCTGATCAACAGGTTCACCTGGCTCGCCCCCAGCGCCTGGAACAGCTTCAAGAGCATCGGCATCACGCTCCAGGAGGCCCACATCCCGTTCGAGGTCGTCTACCGGGGTGACGGGACCTTCGTCCAGAGGCCGCTGGCGCTGGCAGAGCTGCAGAAATACCGGGTCGTGGTGGTGCCGCGGGACTACGACCTTGACCCTGAGGCGCTGGCCCTCCTCGAGCAGTACGCGGCGGCGGGCGGCCTCGTCATCAGGTGCGACGACCTCGCCGACGACTCACAGCTGGTGCCGGTTCTGCGGGGGCTGGGGGTTGACCTCGGAGTGGAGACGAACGCCGCGGAGGATCTGGGGCTGGTAGTCTACCGGGGGGACAGCTCGCTGCTAATCCACATGCTCAACTACAGGTACGACCGAGGGACAAGGGACTTTTTAGATCTGACCAATGTCGAGGTGACGCTGACGGTCCCCGAAGGCGTGGTTCTGGAGGGGAAGCAGTTGAAAATCATTAGCCCGGATGAAGAGGGAAGAGTTCTGAATTTCTTGTTGCAGGATGGGAAGGTCACCTTCACCGTGCCGAATATCCACTGCTATTCAGTGGCGTCGTTTGAATGAAAACCAGTAAATTCATAAGCTTTCCTTGAAAGATAACGAGATCTGTCGGTTTGGGTTAAATTTTTGTCTGCACACAGATTTGGGACAAAAATAGTTTACACCTCCCTCCCTCGAAGGGCCTTTATATCCTGAGGCGTTAGAACGACGTCTCTGGCGTGGAACTCTACCCCGCCGAATCCCTGAATGAACTTGATCACTTCACCTGCGTCTTTTTTCGAAACGATCACGACGCCCCTCGCCAGCTTGATGTGCGGGATCCCGTCGAGCAGGCCGATCCTCCGGTACTTCTTCCCCCTGGTGCTGGTCACCTGGCCGTAAAACTTCTTGCAGAACTGATTGGCCCGCCTTTGCTCCAAGCGGTTCAGCACGATCACCACAATAGTCCCTAACATCGTTGGGTATATTTACCCAAAAGCTTAAATACTTTGCGTT
>NZ_JBMFOX010000015.1:0-29001 GCF_049969415.1 Hadarchaeum sp. (SeqCode) | reverse complement strand
CCTCCGCCCTCCGGATGGCCTCGACCGCCGCCAGGTCCAGCCGCCGGTTCCGATAGGTCATGGTGCCGTCGATGTCAACGGCCAGAAGCCGGATCAAAAAGACACCTTCAATCCTTTATCCCCTGCTCGGTGATGCGGAAAACCGCCTCACGCTCGGGGAGGTTGGGGCTGTCAAATATCCGAGCAATCCTCCGCTGCTCCTTAGACTTACGGAGGTAGATGCGGGTCGTCGCAGAATGGGCCAGGATGTGTCCGCCGATGGGCTTGGTGGGGTCGCCGAAGAAAACGTCCGGCCGCGCCTGCACCTGGTTGGTCACGAAGACCGCCAAGTCGTGCAGGTCCGCAATCCGGTGCAGCGTCATCAGGTGCCGGTTCAGCTTCTGCTGTCTCAGCGCCAGGGTCTCCCGTCCGGTGAACTCAGCCCGGAAATGAGCGGTCACTGAGTCGACCACAATAAGCCGGATGTTCTCCCGTTCCACTATCTCCTCCGCCTTCTCGGCTATCAGGATCTGCTGGTCGGTGTTGTAGGACCTCACATAGTAGATGTTCTGCAGCGCCCTGACGGGATCGAGCCCCACGCCGAGCGACATGTCCCGGATCCGCTCCGGCCTGAAGGTGTTCTCGGTGTCGATGAAAATCGCCTTGGCCTCCAGCCCCTTCTGCTCCCTGGGCAGCTGAACGTTAACGCAGAGCTGGTGGGCCAGCTGCGTCTTGCCCGAGCCGAACTCCCCGAAGGCCTCGGTGACCGCCTGCGTCTCCACCCCGCCGCCCAGCAGGTCGTCGAGAGCGGTGCTGCCCGTCGTGATCAGGCCCACCTTTTCCCGCTTCTCCAGCACCTTGTCCGCGGTCACGAAGGAGCAAAAATCGGCGGCCTCCCTGGCTGCAGCGATGATCTTCTTGGCCTGCGCCTCACCCAGCTCGGCGGCCTCCCGCAGCTCGGCGACGGTCGCGGCCGCTATCGACTCAATCGTCCGGTAGCCGGCCTCACGAAGCTTCTCCGCCGTGGCTTCGCCGACCCCGGGAAGGTTCTCTATCGTTTTTTTGCTGACCTCGGACAATACCCTCTCCCCTTTATACTCTCACTTCATTTCTTTTAGCCTTTTGAGAAGCAGCTGCGCCTCCTCCCGCGGGTCAGCTGCTCTGAAGTCCTGGGCCCGGATCTCCAGCTGATCGAGATATCTGTCACGCCGGGTTACCCCGGAAACCACCAGCTCCCTTCCGACCAGACCCAGCTCACCGTAAAATGCAGCTAAATCAGGATTGAATTTGAGGCGATCAATGACCTGCTTGGCACCCATCCCCAACAACCTCTCCGCCACCTTTCCGAAAAGGGCCACGCGAATGCTGCCGGTGCCGTCGTCCAGCAGCAGGCTGACCACCGCCCGGTGCTCCGGCGTGACCACCTTCCCGCACTCCTCACAGGTCAGGCTGGTCTCGGCGCCGCTGATGCTCCGACCGCAGTTGGGACAGACGTCGAAGAACGGGCGGCGGTGAAATACTTGGACCACCGTTCCCCGAACCTCCACCCTCATGCCCTCGCGGTCAACTTGAGAGATCTCCAGCCGCTCCGGTCCCGGCGCGGCCACCTCGCCGGCGATCGCCCGCGGAACCTCGCCAGCCGGGTTCAGCTCCAGGGTGCCCTGGCTGCCCAGATGAAGCTCCACTTGGCCCTGAATCCCCAGCGTGGTGTAAGCATCAATCAAGCGCACCGCGTCGCCGACCCTGAGGCCCACCGCTTTCTCCGCATGCTCCTGCCAGAGGGAAACCCTGACCGTCCCTGAATCGTCACCCAGAACCAAAGTGGCCACCTTGCCCCGGCTACCGTCAGGGCGGGTGAACTCGCGCGCCTCGGAAACTTCCACCACCCTGCCGACCACCTCCACCGCGTCCAGGTTGGGCTCCAGCTCGCCTATCTTGATGGCCTGCGACCTGGGCCTAGCAACGAGGACCCCTGGCGGATTTATCTCAATCTGTGTATTCCTGCCCGCATGAATTTCGGGTCTGCTGCCCAAGCCCGTTCGGGTGTAAGCATTTCTCAACAGCACGATGTCGCCGACCTGCAGCTTCTGGGCCAAGTCCGCCGCTTGGTCCCAGAAGGATGCTCGCATGGTCCCGGTGTCATCGGCCAAGATCAGGCTCAGGACTCGGCCAGTGGAGCCATCACCGCGCTTGAACTCCCGCGGGGGCAGCTTGCTCTTCACGACCGCCGCTACATCAAGCGAGCGCATGTCGGGATCGACCTCGCCCAGCTTCAGCGGCCTCTCCGCCAGCTCCGGAACTTCGGAAATCCCGGTGGGGTTCCTCACCAGCCGCCCGCCCGCGCCGAGGCTCAGCTCGACGCGACCGCCGGGCCCGGTTCTGACCGCGGCATTTTCCAGCATCACCACCTCGCCGCGTCCAATCTCCTTCGCCATCTCAGCCCAATCGTCCCAAAGGGAAACCCGCACCTGCCCGGTGTCGTCCATCAGGATCAGCGTGGCCACCTTTCCAGTGGTTCCATCGGGGCGATCGAAGGCCCTGACCTCGCTGGACGTGACCACCCGCCCCACCACATCCACCTCAACCAGATGGGGCGCCAAATCTGCAATTTTCACCCGGGATCTGGAAAGAGGCGGCAGTTCCTTGGCCAGCGGATGATCCGGACACAGCGATATCGTGCCCCGGGCGCCAAGGCTTAACTCCGGCCGCTTGTCCAATCCCTCCCGGACATAGGCTCCCTGCACCCTGATGATGTCCCCCTTCTTTAAGCCGCCCTGCCGCAGAATCGAGGTCTTCTCATCCCAGAGCACGAGCCTTATCTCACCGGTGGCATCCTGCAGGACCAGGCTGCCCACCTGCCCCGGACGGCCACCGGGCCTCTGAAACTCCCTCGGCTCTTGGATTCTGACCACGCGGGCAATGATGTCGACCTTGGACATCCCGGGCAGTAAATCTTCAATGCGGAGGGGCCTGACCTCGGGTTCTTTGCGCTCAAAGACCACACCGAACTCCCGGGCGACTATGTTCGCCGCTCCCTCAAGCGTCACGAAGCCGCCGAGCTCCTCCTGCTTGGCCCGGATCCGGGACATCACCTCGTCGCGGCTCAGCCCGGTGATCTCCAGGATGCTCTGCACCATCTGCTCAAAAGTCATCTCCACGTCCAGCCCCGAAAGAACTGCGCCTTCAAACTTATAGAGATTTTTGAAAACTTAGGGCTCAACCTCTAACCACCAATCGAAGGGGTATTTTGATTTAAGTGACTCCTAAAAATTTTTTCTGCCGTGCTATTGCTGCCGCGAGCCCTTGATCTCCTTGAGGATGGCCAGGGCCCGGTCATAACTGATCTTCTTCTCCTCAATCATTCGCCGGGCCACGATATCGACCAGTTCTCCCTCGGCCCCGGCCGTCACCGCGATATTTCTGGCATGCAGCTTAAGGTGGCCGGCCTGAATGCCCTCGGTCGCCAGCGCCCGCATCGCCGCCAGGTTGTTCGCCAGACCCACCGCGGCCATTATCTCCCCCAGCTGTCGGGCCGAAGGCATCCCGAGGATCTTGCGGCAGATCTTAGCGACGGGATGGACTGCCGTGGCTCCGCCGATGACGCCCACGGCCACCGGAAGCTCGATGCTGCCGGCGAGATCCCCTTCAGGGGTCCGGCACCAGTGGCTCAGCGGGCGGTAGCCGCCGCCGAGCGCGGCGTAGGCGTGGGCCCCGGCCTCAAGCGCTCGGGTGTCGTTCAATGTGGCCAAGGCAACCGCGATGACACCGTTCATTATCCCCTTATTGTGGGTCGCACACCGAAAAGGATCGGCCACGGCAAACTCATAGGCCTTCAGAATTCCATCGACCACCTCGTCGCCGCCCAGCGCCTCCTTGGCGAAAACCGCCCTGGCCCGGGCCAAGCGGTGAACGGCGAGGTTGGAAACTATCCTCAGGAAGACCCGGCCGCCGGTGATCTCCTCGATCACCGGAGCCACCGCCTCGCACATCGTGTTGACGACATTAGCCCCCATGGCATCCCTGACGTCCACCAAAAGATGAACTATCACCATTGGTCCGACTGCGGTGCTGAGAACTCTGACCTCAAGACCCACCGCTCCTCCGCCCAGCTTCACCAGCACCGGGTCCTGATCGTTGGCCTTGGCTAAGATCCGGCCCGTCTCCCGAAGGATTTTTTCCCTAGCGACCTTGGGGTCCGCGACATCGACGAGCTGGATCTGGCCGATCATCACCGGCGGGGTGCTCTCGGTCTGAAAGCCGCCCCTCACACGGGCCATCTTGGCTGCATTAGAAGCGGCCGCCACCACCGAGGGCTCCTCGAGGACCATCGGGATGAGATAATCCCTGCCGTTGATGAGAAAATTGGCGGCTATCCCCAGCGGGAAAGAGGTTACTCCAATTACATTTTCAATCATGCGGTCGGCCTGCTCCAAGGTTAAGGCCCCGGCCCTTTGCAGTAGCTCCGCCTCGGCATCGTCCAGCCCGGCAAACTCCTTAACCAGCTTCAGCCTTTCCTTGGGGCTCAACCGGTAGAACCCGGAGATATCAGATCTCGGCAACCGTATCCCCATCAAACTTGGCAGCTACTCACTTATATCAGTGAACCAATGGGCTAAGAAACGACCTTCTTCACCAGCAACCTGAAGCTCTCCCCGTCGATGTTCCAGTCCTTGAGATAACCCTCGCCGGCCACGTCATTCAGCAGGCGGAGGCGCAGATTTCTCACGCGGACCTCCCGGGAGATGTATTCCTGCTGGGCGCTCAAACTCTCCAGATCAGCCTGGCTGGGAAATCCGATAACGACATCGACCCTTTCCTCCATCCCCAGCTCCATCTCCTTCCGCATCATCTGCAGCCTTCGGACCAGCTCCCGGGCCAGCGACTCCGCCTCCAGCTCCGGGGTCATCCTGGTGTCCAAGAGCAGCTTCCCGAACTCGGTCTGCACCAGGGCAAACCCCTCCGCCGGCTCCTCTTCGAACGAGATGAAGTCCTTGGGAATGCTGAGCTTAAAACCGTCGAACTGCAGGCCGACGAAGCCGTGTCGGTTCAGCTGCTCGAAAAGCCTCCAGGCGTCCATGCCCTTGACCAGCTCCATCACCTTCTCCGCGATCTCGCCAAACCTCTGCCGGAACTGCTCCTCCGCCAGCCTGATCTTCAGCCTCAGCTCACCAAGCTCCTCATCAGGGCCCAGGAGCACCAGCTCCTTGCAGTTCAGCTGATCCTGCAGCAGCTCGCTAAGATCTTTAATCATCTCGAGAACTTCCGCCGAGGCGGCCTTGATGGAGACCCGCTTCACCGGCCACCTGAGCTTGAGCCGGAACTGCTGTCTGGCTGAGGCCCCGGCTTCCACGAAGGCCCGGACCGCCCTCATGCCCTGTTCGAGCCTGACGTCTATCGCGCCTTCATCCGCCGACGGCCAGGGTAGCATGTGGACGCTCTCCGGGCTATTAGAGTCCACGGACTTGACCAGATCGCGGTAGATGACCTCGCAGAGGTGGGGGGCGAACGGGGCCAGCAGCCTGATCAAGACATGCAGGGCCTGGTAGAGCACCACGTAGGCGGCGAGCTTCTTTGGATCCTCCTTCTCAATCCAGACCCTTTCTCTGACCGAGCGGACGTACCACCGGCTGAGGTCCTCGAGGACGAAGTTGGAAAGGGACCTGACCGCGATGTGCAGGTTGAGGTCCTCCATCGCCCGGGTCACCTCCCGGACGACGCTGTTGATCCTGGAAATCATCCACCGATCCTCGGGCAACAAGCTGGCGCTGACCTTCTCCCAGTCCACTTTCCTAGGGTCAAACTCATCCAGAGACATGTAGGTCGTGGCAAAGACGTGAACGTTCCAGAGCACCCCGATCATCTTCTGGACCACCTCGAGGCCCTTCCAGCTGAACTTCAGGTCCTCCCATGGCGGGTTGGCCCCGAGGATGTAGAGGCGGAGAACGTCGACCCCGTTTTTCCTAGTAACGTCCTCAGGAGTAACCACGTTCCCCAGCGACTTCGACATTTTCCGGCCCTTTTCATCAAGGGCAAAGCCGTGCATCAGCACCCTCTTGTAGGGAACGTCGCCAAAGGCCGCGATGGAAACCACCTGCTGGCTGTAGAACCACTTGGTCACCTGGTCCTCGCCCTCGGTGACAAAGTCGCTGGGCCAGATCTGGCTGAACGGTTCCTTCCTCTTCGGATAGCCCAGGCTGGCCCAGGAGGCGATGCCGGAGTCGAACCAGACATCGAGAACATCGGGGACCCGCCGTGAAGTCCCGCCACATTTGGGACACCTGATCTCTACGCGATCAACGTGGGGGCGGTGGAGGTCGATCTCGCCCAACGGTTGCGGCGAGAGGGCAGAGAGCTCCTCTAGGCTCCCCACCACCACTAAGTGCTGGCACTGCCCGCAAATCCAGATGGGCAGGGGGATGCCCCAGTAGCGCTGGCGGGAGATACACCAGTCACCCACTGACTCCACGCCGTTCGCGTAACGAATTGTCGCCCAGTCCGGGACCCACTTCACCCTCTCCGCGTTCTTCTGGATGATGCTCGACTTTATCTCCCCCACCTTCAAGAACCACTGCTCGGTGGCCCTGAAGAGGAGCGGCGACTGGCACCTCCAGCAGTGGGGATACTGGTGCACCAGCGTCCCCGCCTTCACGAGCAGACCTTTTCTCTGAAGGTCTTCCAAGATGACGCGGTCCGCCTCTTTCACGAACATCCCGGCATATTTTCCTGCCTCCTCGGTGAACCTGCCGTCAGGACCCACCGGGCTGAACACCGGCAGCCCGTACCTCAACCCCACCTCAAAGTCCTCCTCACCGTGACCGGGGGCGGTGTGAACGCAGCCGGTACCTTCGTCCAGCGTCACATGGCTGCCGAGGATGACGCGATGGTGGTCCACGAACTCCCGCTGCTTGGGGACCTCGTCCAGCAGGGGGTGCTCGTACCACATCCCCTCCAGGGTGGCCCCCTTGACCGAACCCACCTCTCGATAGTCGCTGATGCCCAAGTCCTTCATCACCTTCTCCACAAGCGCCGTGGCCAGGATGTAGATATCACCGCCGATCTCGACCTCAGAATAATCGTAGTCCGGGTTGACGCAGACGGCGAGGTCGGCGGGGAGGGTCCAGGGGGTCGTCGTCCAGACCAGCAGATATTCATTGGGGCGATCGCGAAGCCGGAACCTGACGTAGAGTGAGGGGTCGCTGACGTTCTGGTACTCGCCCCGGACCTCATGCTCGGCCAGCGCCGTCTCGCAGCGGGGGCACCAGTGAATCACCCTCAGGTCCTTCCTGACCAGCCCCTGCTCGTGGGCCTTCTTGAGGGTCCACCAGGCGGACTCGATGTAATCCCTGGCGAAGGTGATGTAGGGGTCATCCCAGTCCATCCAGACCCCGAGCTCCTTGAATTGCTCGGTCATGATCCTGACGTGATCGGTGGCCCATTTTTTGCACTGCTCGACGAAGGCCTCGACCCCTATCCTCTGCTCGATGTCCTTCTTGGACCTGATCCCGAGCAGCTCCTCGACCTTGACCTCAATGGGCAGGCCGTGGCAATCCCAACCGGGCTGGCGCCGGACGTTCAGCCCGCGCATGGTCTGGTATCTGAGGACCGCATCCTTGATTATCTTGTTCCAGGCCGTGCCCAAGTGAATGCTGCCGCTGGCGTAGGGAGGGCCGTCGAGGAAATACCACACTCTGCCACCCTCCCGCGACCGCTTCACCTTTTCATAGATCCCGGCGGAAAGCCACCACTCCTGCACCTCGCGCTCGGCCTTCTTGGCGTCGTAGACCTTGGCTGCCGGTTGGATCATGCCATCAACCCGAAAGTAATTGTGATTGGTTCCTAAAAATCTCGCTGCAGGTTTCCGTGCCGGTGATAACCCCTGCCGGCCGGCTCCCAAAGTGATTTAACGGGGAAGACGAAAATGCTCCACTGGGAGATTTTCATGGCTGAAGTGGACGAAATCTGGGTGGAAAAGTACCGTCCCAAGAAGCTCGATGAAATGGTGGGACAGGAGGAAATCGTCACCAGGTTGAAGAGCTTTGTGGAGAAGAAGTCGCTGCCCAACCTGCTCTTTGCCGGGCCCGCGGGAACCGGAAAAACCACGGCCGCGCTCTGCATCGCGCGGGAGCTGTTCGGGGAGAGCTGGCGCCAGAACATGCTCGAGCTCAACGCGAGCGATGAGCGCGGAATCGACACAATCCGGACCAAGGTGAAGGATTACGCCAGGACCAGGCCCATCGGGGACTTCCCCTACAAGATCATCCTGCTGGACGAAAGCGATGCCCTCACGGCCGACGCCCAGAATGCCCTGCGCCGGACGATGGAGATGTTCACCCAGACGACGCGCTTCATCCTTGACTGCAACTACTCCAGCCGCATCATCGAGCCCATTCAATCGCGCTGCGCCGTCTTCAGGTTCCGGCGCCTCACCGACAAGGACATCGAGCAGATGTTCAAGAGAATCGCCAAGGAGGAGAAGCTGACGGTGACGCCCGAGGCGGTGCAGGCGATAGCCTACCTGAGCGAGGGCGACCTGAGGAAGGCGATAAACATCCTCCAGGCCGCGGCGGCGCTGAGCAAGAGGATAACCGAGAAGACCGTCTATGAGGTCAGCGCGGCGGCGAAGCCCGAGGAGGTCCGGCAAATGCTGGAGCTCGCCCTCTCCGGAAAATTCGAGGAGGCGAGAAAGAAGCTGCAAGAGCTCCTCATCGACAGGGGGCTGGCCGGCGAGGACATCATCGAGCAGGTCCACCGGGAAATCTTCAACCTCAAACTGCCGGAGAATGTCAAGGTGGAAATTCTGGACAAAATCGGGGAGTTCTCCTTCAGGCTGGTCCAGGGCGCCAACGAGAGGATCCAGCTCGAGGCCATGCTGGCGCACTTCGGCCTCATCGGCGCTAAACTGAAATGATCAAGCGGCCTCGTCAAAACATTCGACCATGGCGGACTCTCTTCCTGCGACTTGGGCCCGTCGCTTACCGCCGCGGCGTTGCGCGGCTCTTCAAAAAGATTTCAAGGAAACTTTTGACCTCGTCGACATCCCTCAAAAAGAATTCCGCGTTTGTCCTCCTCCGACCCCTGGCCACCAGAACCGTTATCCCCAAATCTCTCAGCGCGAGAAAAGCATCCTCGTCGGTTGTGTCGTCACCGAAGTAGATCGGCAATAGCCTTTTTCGGGGATCCGCGACGTCGAGCATCCATCTCACCGCCTTTCCCTTGTCCCAGCTGACGTTCGGCCTTATTTCCCAGACCTTCTTCCCTCCGGTTATCCGGACCAAACCGGAGGCGACATGGGGGCGAACGATACGATAAAAAATTTTTGCCAACCGGTCGACCTCCTCGGGAGCCACACACCGATAGTGGAGGCTTGCGGTCAATCCCTTCCCCTCCACAATCAAGCCGGAGAACTGGCCCAGCCTCTCCTGGAGCTCGGCGCATATCCTGGAGATGAGCGGGCGCGCTAGTTCCGCCTCGGGCAAAACGAAATTTATTCCCGGTCCCTTTATCTCAAAGCCATGATTGCCCGCATAGTAGATTTCTTTCAGCGGGACCAGCCTTTCCATCTCCGCCAGCGGCCTGCCGCTTATCACCGCCACCTTGAATCTTCCCGACAGGAGATCCAGCAACCTCTTCATCTCGGGGCCCAGTGTCGCCCGCTCCGGTTCACTGACAATTGGGGTTAGCGTTCCGTCGTAGTCAAAGAACCAGAACAGATTTTTCAACTTGGAAGGGTAACTTAAGAGATTGAACAGGGATTGCATGAGCCGCACACAGTCATTGTTATATTTTTGAGGATATAATTTATCTGAAAAGAAGCGGTGCTAAGATGACGATCGAGGAAATCTGGCAAATTCTGGTCCCCATCCTGATCTTCGCCGGTTTTCTCTTGGGTGGATATCTGATCAGAGTAATTCTGGGCGTCTATCTAACCAAGTTGACCCGGAGGACGAAGACCAAGCTGGACGACATCATCTTGGGGGCCATCAAAACCCCCATTGTCCTGATATTCCTGGTGATTGGGGCAAATTATGCCTTAGCCCATGCCCCCCTGCCCCAGGACATCATCGGACAGTACCTCCCCACCATCAGCTATGTCATCATCGTCCTTATCGCGACCGTTGCCCTGGTCAGGGTCATCACCGGGCTGCTGAGGCATTATGAGGTCATCCATCCCAGCACCAAGGGTCTGACTCCGATTTTGATGAGGGCTTTAAATATCATCATCTACTTTATTGCCTTCGTCCTCATCCTCCACGGACTGGGCATCGACGTCACCGCCCTCGTCGCCGGGCTGGGCATCGGAGGCATTGCCATTGCCTTTGCCCTGCAGGAGACGCTCTCCCAGTTTTTTGCCGGCATGTACCTGATGACGGACAAACCGATCAGAATTGGGGATTACATCAAACTGGACACGGGACAGGAGGGTTATGTAGTCGACATCGGCTGGAGAAGCACCAGGATCAGAGAACTCTCCAACAACATCATCACCGTGCCCAACTCCAAGATGGCCGGGTCTATCGTCGTCGATTACCACATGCCGCAACCTGAAATGTCCGTGCTGGTTCAGGTCGGAGTAAGTTATGACAGCGACCTGGAAAAGGTGGAGCGGGTGACCATTGAAGTGGCCAAGGAGATCCTGAAAAAAGTGAAGGGCGGCGTGCCCGAATTCGAACCCTTTATCCGGTACCATACCTTCGGCGACTTCAGCATCAACTTCACCGTAATCCTGCGGGTAAAGGAATACGTGGACCGGTACCTGGTAATCCATGAGTTCATCAAGGCCCTGCATAAGAGATACAAGGAAGAGGGAATCGTGATCCCCTTCCCGATAAGGACAGTTTACTTGAAGGAAACATCTCAGGCCTGATCTTTTGCCAAACGATGTTCAAGTTTCGACTACTCTTGGCGAGTCCTTCGGATCATCTTATGCTCTATTTCGGAAATCTTTCGGTTCACCTCATCGATGATCTCGCTCTTCTTATCGGGATCCTTCACCATCAGGGTCAAAACCAAGTTCACCGATCTTCGGTTTCGGCCCTTCACCGTTAAAACCGGGGGGAAACGTTCATCGAGATATTTTTTGATCTTGTTGCACGCCGCCATCACCTTGCTCTCAAATTCGGGTAAATCAATTTTGCTGTCAATCGTTATCGGGACCAATATCTCCCGCCAAACGTGAGGCGTGATGTTCTTCATTTTTTCCCTGAGAAACAGTGAGTTGGGGATGGAAACCACCTCTTCATTTTTTGTCAGCAGAACGGTCGTTATCGGATTTATTTCAATCACCTTGCCGGTACTGCCGGCAACCTTGATGATGTCCCCAACCTTGAACGGCACGTAAACGTCGGAAAAATATTTGGCACCGATATTCTCAAGGGTGTCCTTGAGCGCTATCAACACGCCCAGCCCGATCAATCCTAAGATCAGGAGCAGAAAGTTCAGCTGAAGCCCTAGCCGCTGAAAGGCAAAAATGAGGCCAATTGCCCAGATGGTGATCGAGACCAATTTTTGAATGTGGGACCTCACCGCGGGCACCCAGTTCCTAAACATTCCGCGGACAACCAAGTTGAAAATTTTGACGACGAAAAAGGTAACCAATACTGTGGCAGCGAATACTGCTAGTTCTGGCAACAGATCGTTTAGGTTCATCTCCTGCACCTAAACTTCAAATCAAACCAATTTCTTCATCAGCTCAAACTCTGCTTTTACCCCTTCTTCAAGAGAACATTGTCCCGAAGCCATATAACCATTTTCACCCAGAACTTCACCCCGGGCCGGATCTGACAGCAGGGGAAAAAGCTTATCTGCCAGATCGTTGGGGTCGTTGGGGTCAAAAAGCAGTCCATTTTCTCCGTGTTTTATCAGCTCGGAAATCCCTGCGTTGGCGCTGACAATCGTGGGCTTCTTGTAGAGCCAGCCCTCGATGACGACCAGGCCAAACCCCTCCAGAACCGAGGGCAAAATGGTCAGCTCACACCTCTCGTAGGCTGCCTGAAGCTCGGCGTGGGTCAGATGCCCGGTGAAGATCACCCTTTTCTCCAGACTCAGGTCCCGGACCAACTCCTTCAACGCGGCCTGCCATCTCTCCGCCTTGGAAAGCCCGAGACCCTGCTTGGAGCTGGAGAAGCTTCCATCCCCGGCCAAAACCAGTTTTAGATCGGGGAAATCCCCAGCCACCTTGGCAAACCCCGCTATCGCCCGGTCCTGGCCCTTGATGGGGTCCATCCGGGCTACCACCAGCAAGATTCTGTCCTCCTGATCTAACCCAAACTTTCTGTTAAAGTTCTCAATCTCTTCAGGGGCGGGCTTCCGGTAGGCGCCGAGGTCAAGGTAGGGATAAATATGGTGAGCCTCCCCGGAGTAACCAAACTTCCTCAACGACTCCAGATATTTTTTGCAGCTGACGACCACCACGTCGTACTCGTTGAAATAGGATGCCAGCGCCGGCCTCCAAGCCTCGGGAATCAGGGACTCATCAAAGGGAATGTGCCACCGGAAAATCTTCGGCTTCAGCGTGTGCAGCATTTGGCCCAGCGGCAGCTGCTGAAAGTCATGGATGTAGAACAGGTCAAAATCATTTTCTTCATCCAGCTTAGTGATGAGTTCACTGCAGACCCGGTTGTAGTAGGTGTAATCGACGAACTCCTCCTGCCAGAAAATTGATTCCGGCGGCTCCTTCAGGATGCCGTGCAGAGTCCTCCAGAGGGCCTCTTTAGTGTAGCCGTAGCCTCCCAGTCTCTCCCTATCAATTCTCACGTGGTTCAGCGTTATGCCTCCCACGGTTAGCTCTTCCGGAGCTAAAGGGTTAAGGGAAACCCAGTGGGGATTCTTAAGAAAACCGCGCTCAGGCATCTGCTTGAGCAGGGGAAAAACCATCCGGGTTACACCGCCGGCGGTGAACGTGTAATCCTCACCCTCGACGAAGTTGGAAATATCCAAGCTTTTTCCGACCAGCCCGCGCTTCCTTAAGATCTCCCCACAATCGGCGCTGAACCTTACCAAGGGTGTCTGGGAACTTATGCACAGAGAAATTTCATCCATACTAAACAGGTTTTCTTTATCTCTCAAAAAATTATCTGAGACGAGGCCGCGGAAAGGGGCGGTTCAACTACCGGCTCTCTTTTGAGGGACATTTTGGGTTCAGGCACAGGCGATACGGTCTGGCACCGATGCGGTTGACTTGAACCTTCGGGGCGCCGCAGAACTTGCAGACTTTTTTCAGAGGAATAATCGTTCCAGTCTGCGGCAGGGGAAATGATTGAGTGCAGTGAGGGTAGTTGGAGCAGCCGACGAACCGCTTGCGGGTGGCGCGCGAAACAACCATCATGAGATCGCCGCCGCAGCTGGGACACCTGCCCAGGACCCGCTGCTTCAGACGGGCGACACGGTAGGACTCCGCCAGCCTTTTCCCAATCTCGAGCTGATGCTGCCGGAACTTGGAGAGTATCCGGTCCAGCTCGGCGCGCGCCCTTTCCAGGACTTCCTCCCTGGTCCTCCTTCCCTCCTGGATGGCGTCCATCTCGCGCTCGAACTCCGCGGTGAGTTCCTCGCTGGTGATCTCAGGGCAATATTCGGTGAGGGAAGCCACCACCTGCATCCCGAGGTCGGTGACGGTGATCTGGCTGCCGGTGATGTAACCGCGCTCGTAGAGGCTCTGAACGATCTGGGCGCGGGTGCCCTTGGTCCCGATCCCAACCTCCTCCATTTTCTTCACGATCGAGGCCGGGCTGTATCTCGGCGGGGGTTGCGTCTGCCCCTCCTTCAGCCTCACCTCCCTGACCTCCAAGAGCTGGCCCTCCCGCAGTTCCGGGAGGATTATCTCCTCGGTGGCACCGTAATCACCGTAGAACTTCAGCCATCCCTCGTCGAGGATCCGGCGGCCGTGGAGAAGGAACTTTTCTCCTCCGGCCTCGACCTCTACCCTCAGGCTTTCCAGCAGCGCCGTCCGTCCGAACACGGAGAAAAACCTGCGCACGATCAAATCGTAGAGCTTCCGCTGCGGCCCGGTCAGCCCCTCGGGCCTCTGTCCGGTGGGGTAGATTGCCGGATGGGCGGGGTCGGTCTTTTTGCCCTCGTTGGGCCTCAGCCCGGGCAGGGAAAAAATTTCCTCGGCCATCCTTCGGTAGTCCTCCGAGATGGAACCGAGCTGCTCCATTATCTTTCGGTAATCTATCAAAGGGGGCAGCTTCTGGCTGTCCGTCCTGGGGTAGCTTATCAGCGCAGCCAGGTACAGCTCCTGGGCCAGCTGCTGGGTGCGCCACGGGGGGAAGCCGAAACAGCGGTGGGCCTCCAGCTGCAGTTCGCCCAGGTTGAACGGGACCGGTGGCCCACGCCGGTGGCGGTGGACCTGAACGGAGGAAACCCTCGCCGGCTGGCCGCGGCTGGCCGCCAGCACCCGCTCGGCCTCCGACCGGTCGAAGAAACGACCGCTGACGTGCTCGGCGACAGCTTCCAGACCATCCAAGCTGATGACGAGACTGACCGTCCAGAAGGTCTCGGGTCTGAAGGCCCTGATCTCACGCTCGCGGTCGGCCAGCATCCTCAGCGTCGGTGTCTGCACGCGCCCGGCCGAAAGCTTGACGTAGCGCTGCCCGGCAAGCCTGACCGCTAGAGTCATCGCCAGCGAGAGGTTCATCCCCCAGAACCAGTCGAGCATGTGCCGGGCCATACCCGCCTCGATCAGCTCATAGTCCAGCCGCGGCAGGAGCTGCGCGTAGGCCCGGCGCAGGTCCTCGGCCGTGAGCGTGGAGAACTTCATCCGCCGGGCCCGCCCCAGCGCCTCCTCGCCGCAGAGGTACCTCAGGATGTTGGCCGCGATGACGCTGCCCTCGATGTCGTAGTCGCAGGCGCTGATGAACTCCGCGGCATCCCGGGCCAGCTCCCTGATGGCCTCGATGAAGCTCTTGGCCCTCCTGGCCCCGCGGTCGGCGAGATAGGCGGGGACCCAGTCGACATCATAAAAGGGGTAATCACGCAGCGGCCTGGTGTTCTTGAGGAGGAAGAGGTGGCCCAGCGCCGGGACTACGGTAATCTGCTTGCTGTCGAGCTCAAACTCAAAGTAGGGGACCCCGTTGAGCTGGCCCGCCTTGGGCCTGCCCCGCGACAGCGCCTCGGCTATCTTGGCCGCCGCGGTCGGCTTTTCACAGATTATCAACGTCTTCAACCCGGCTCCCCAAACCAAGATTTTTCAAGCCTAATAAAAGGGCCAGGGCGTTCTCTTCCCCATCTCCTTCCGGATGTGCCACAGGTAGTAGGAGAGGATCACGGCCGCCAAGGCAATCACGAGGCTGAGCAGGACCAGCAACATGTCTGGCGGCCTTTCTACCGTGTGCCCCTTTTCCACCACGCTCAGGGAAAGGGCGTGGATATCCGTGTCGCCACCGTGTTCGGGGCAGGCCAGGTGGTAAATCCCGACTCCCGCGACGATGTCCCCCTGGTGGGTGTAATCGCCGATGTAGGAGATTTCCCTAGCCTCCTCAGCCCGGCACCAGATCCCGATGGCGAGGCCGTTGTCGAAGATATTTATCCAGGCCTGCTCCCCCCGGACCATCACGCCGATCACCTCGCCCCGGAACGAGACCTGCTTTCCATCGAAGGCCATGGGGTCATCGATGAGCTCTTTCAGCGTCTCCGCTCGGGCGGTGGGCACCAGCAGCAACAGCAGCAAAATTAAAGCAAGGGCCCTCTTCATTTGATTCCCCTCCTCAGCGCCAGCAGGATGAAGCCGATGAGGACAAAGACGGCGATGACCTCAAGCTTCCCCGCCCACATCAGGAACATGTAAGTCACCTTGAGCAGCGCGGGCATGGCGGGCGAGGTTATCCCCGAACTCAGCCCGACATTTCCCAGCGCTGAGGCTGTCTCGAACATCGCGTCCTCTAGGCCGTAGCCGTGGAGCACCGTGATCATCGTCCCGAAGGAGAAGAGGAGCAGGTAGCCCAGGGAGATAACCGCGGCACCGCGGATGATCTTATCCGTGAGTGGGGTTTCCTCCACGTGGTGAAATGAGCCGCCCACCACGGCCGTGCTCGGCAGGAGCGAGCGCTTGATCTCGTTCACCAGCGACTTCAGCAGTACGCCCACGCGGAGCATCTTGACGCCTCCGGAAGTGGAGTTGGCTGAGCCACCCAGCAGCATGGCCACCGATAGGATCAGTATGGAGAAGACGGGCCAGACCAGCATCAGGTGCACGGGCGGGACCGTCTGAAAACCGGTCGTGGTCTGGGCGGAGATCACCTGGAAGAATCCCTTCCGGAAGAGGGCCTCAGTTGTGGGATACAGTTTTACCGCCATCAGGTTGGCCGAGACAAGGAAACCAAAGGCCAGCATCGCAAAGACCAAAACGCGGACCTCCAGGTTTCTCAGGATTTCGCTTCTCCTGCCTCCCAGCACGGCGTAATGTAGGTTGAAGTTGAGCGCCCCGATGATCATGGTCACCATCGCGGCCAGCTCAATCCAGAGGCTGTGGTAGTAAAGCAGGCTCTGGGAGTGGGTGGTGAAGCCGCCGGTGGCGTAGCCCGTCATGGCGTGGTTGAGGCCGTCGAAGAAGGCCTGCCCGGGGTCCAGGCCCTCCTGAATGCCGGCAACGGTGAACAGGACCGTGCCCAAGGCCAAGAACATCACCCCGATGCCGATGATTATCCTGGAGGTGCGGACGATGCTGGGCCTGATCCCGATCTCCTTGGCCTCACCTCTGAAGGCGAGCACCGAGCTCATCTCCGTCCGGCCCAAAATCGAAAGCGAAATGACGATGATCCCGATGCCGTCGCCCACGAACTGGAGAAAATGCCTGAGGAAGTTGATGCTGCGGGACATGTGGTCGATGTCCGGCACCAGGGTGAGGCCGGTCCCGGTGAAACCGCTGATGCCCTCAAAGCAGGCGTCCAGCAGCGAGGCCATGCTGTGGGAAAGCCAGATGGGGATGCTCGCCAGAAGCGGCGCGAGAAGCCAGGCTAGGGCCGCCATGACCAGGGCGTGCTTGAGTTCCATCTCCTCCTTGGTGTAGAGGAAGTGGTACAGGATGCTGCCTAGGATGAAGGATGCCGCCGAGCCGATGAGAAAGTAGGGGACGGTGTCAAACTCGCTGTAAAGGACGGCCACGATGGTGGGCAGAAAGAGGATGAAGCCGGTGATGTAGCATATCTTGCTCAGGTTGAAGCCGATGATCCGCAGGTCCTCCTTCGTCAGCGGTGTTAGCACCATCACACCTCGGCTCAGGGCCAAAGGGTAAAGGCGAGCAGGCTCAGGGCGAAGGACAGCAGTAGCACCAGGACGATTAAACCGATCTCACTGAGGAGCCCTGTAATGAAATCAAAGTTCTTTTTTAAGACTTCTCGAAGGCTATAATCCCTCAGCCCCACGATCATCACTTCAGGATCTCTACCGTCTTTCTGATGGCCTCTTCCTTGCCGATCAGGGCGACGATGTCACCGGGCTTGATCACCGTGTCCCCGTGAGGCAGTATCAGCTTCCCGCCCCGGTAGATGACGGCGATAACGCATTCCAGCGGCAGGTTGAGGTCCCTGATCCTCTTGCCCAGGACTTTGGAGTCCCCGGGAACGGTTACCTCAACCGCCCGGGTGATGGTCTCCGAAACCAGGATCGAGGTGGTGTTGGGCAGAGCGATCGCGTTCTCAAAGACCAGCGAGGCGACGTGTGAGGGGCTCACGATCAGGTCTATCCCCATGCCCCGAAGCATCTTCGCCCGGTCCATGTCCTCCACGCGCGCCATGACTAGGGGAACCTTGTAGGTGTACTTGGCCAGCTGGCTGGCGACAATGTTCTCGTTGTCGTTCCCGGTGGCGGCGACGAAGACATCGGCCATCTGGATCTTGGCATCCTCAAGGGTCTTCTTGTCGGTGGCGTCACCGCAGATGATCAGGGCGTTGAGCTCCGAGGACAGCTTCTCGCAGACCTCGGGATCCTTCTCGATGATCACGATGTCCCTGCCGCTGGGCTCAAGTATCTTGGCCAGGTGGGAGCCCACCCTGCCCCCGCCGGCGATGATCACATACTGGGCCTTCTTCGCCATGTTTCATCCTCCCTTAACTCTACTTCAGCCCGAATAAAAACCCATCTTATTTCAAAAAATGTGCGGTCGGGCCGCCATCGTAAATCTTTAGTCCTGAGAGAATCCACATTTAATTGCAATGAAGGGACAGGCCGCGGGAATCGAGAGCTGGCGTGAGACCGTGATCGCCGGTGCATCATCGCGGCGACACTCGAGCGGGTCCACCGACAGACGCGCCAAATTGGGTCCTTCGGAGAGTTACTGGCGGGATCGTCTAAGGCGATGATCCTGAAGCCAACCCTGGTGCGGGACAGGTGGACACGGCCCCCGAGAAAAACCTGCCATCGAGGGTTGGCGAGTGAAGCTTGTCGGAACGACAGTTGATGAAGCTCGCTGGTTAGTTGTGTCAGGGACATCGGGGGCCAAATTCACGGTGAAACGGTGCTGATTTAATAGCCGGGCGGAGTAAATTGGGTTGAGGCTTCTGGGGCTGTGCCGATGGCGACGATTGAGAGGATCAGGAAACGGGATGGGCGGGTGGTTCCCTTTGAGGCCGAGAAAATAGCCAACGCCATTCTCAAGGCCTTCAACGCCACCGGCACCGGCGACGGAGAAATTGCTCGGCGGCTCACCGCGCAGGTGACCGAGATCCTGGAGAAAAAGTTTACCGGGAGGATTCCGGGCGTGGAGGACATCCAGGACACGGTGGAGGAGGTCCTGATCAAGAACGGCTACGCGAACGTCGCCCGGGCCTACATCCTCTACCGGCAGCAGCGGGCGGAGCTGAGGGCCGCCAAGGCGATGCTGGGCGTGAGCGACGACCTGAAGCTCAACCTCAACGCCATCCGGGTGCTCCAGCGCCGCTATCTGCTGCGCGATGAACAGGGCAAGATCATCGAGACCCCATCACAGCTCTTCCGCCGGGTGGCGAGGGCGGTGGCCGCGGCCGACGGGCTCCACGGCGCGACCGACCTCAGCGGCACTGAGGATAAGTTTTACCGGATGATGGCCAACCTGGAGTTCCTCCCCAACAGCCCCACGCTGATGAACGCTGGGGCGCCGCTGGGGCAGCTGGCCGCCTGCTTCGTCATCCCGGTCGAGGACTCCATGGTCGGCATCTTCGACGCCCTGAAGACGATGGCGCTCATCCACCAGTCGGGGGGCGGCACGGGCTTCTCCTTCTCCCGGCTGCGGCCCGCCGGCGACATCGTCAGGTCGACCAAGGGGGTGGCCAGCGGACCGGTCTCCTTCATGCGGGTCTTCGACGTGGCCACCGACGTGATCAAGCAGGGGGGCAAGCGCCGGGGCGCCAACATGGGGGTGCTGCGGGTCGACCACCCCGACATCCTCGAGTTCATCACCGCCAAGGTCAAGGAGGACGCGCTGGTCAACTTCAACATCTCGGTCGGGGTGACGGACGCCTTCATGGAGGCGGTGAAAAATGATGAGGAATATGATCTGATCAACCCGCGGACGGGAAGTGCTGAGAGGCGGCTGCGGGCGAAGGAAGTCTTCGACCTCATCGTCAACATGGCCTGGAAGACCGGTGACCCCGGGCTGATCTTTCTGGACGAGATCAACCGGCACAACCCGACGCCGCAGCTGGGCCAGATCGAGGCCACCAACCCATGCGGTGAGGTGCCTCTTTTACCCTACGAGTCCTGCATCCTGGGCTCCATCAACCTCTCCCGGATGATCAGGGAGGGGGAAGTTGACTGGGAGAAGCTGAGGGAGACCGTGAGGAACGCGGTGCATTTCCTCGACAACGTCATTGACGTCAACAGGTATCCCATTCCGGAGATCGAGCGGATGACCAAGCTGACCCGGAAGATCGGCTTGGGCGTGATGGGCTTCGCCGAGATGCTGCTCGAGCTGGGCATCCCCTACAGCTCGGAGGAGGCGCTGCGGCAGGCGGACGAGGTGATGAAGTTCATCTCCGAGGAGGGCCGTCAGATGTCCGTCGAGCTGGCCGAGCAGCGGGGTTCCTTCCCCGCCTTCCCGGGCAGCCTCTGGGAGAAGCGAGGTTACCGGTGCCTGAGAAATGCCACCGTGACGACCATCGCTCCCACGGGCACCATCAGCATCATCGCTGGGACCACCAGCGGCATCGAGCCCCTCTTCGCCGTGGCCTACATCCGCAACGTCATGAGCGGCATCCAGCTGGTCGAGGTCAACCAGACGTTTCAGAAAATTGCCACCAGGCGGGGGTTCTACAGCCGCGAGCTCATGGTGAAGCTGTCCCGGCTGGCCTCGATCAAGGGGGTGGAGGAGATCCCGGAGGATGTCAGGAGGATCTTCGTCACCGCCTTCGATGTCTCGCCCGAGTGGCACGTGAGGATGCAGGCGGCCTTTCAGCGGCACACGGACAACGCGGTCTCGAAGACGATCAACCTGCCGCCCGAGGCCACGCCCGAGGAGGTGAGGCGGGCCTTCCTGCTGGCCCACGAGCTGGGGTGCAAGGGGATCACCGTCTACCGCTACGGGAGCAAGGCGAGGCAGGTGCTATCGATCTCACCGCAATCGGCGCTGACGCCGCCCGAGGAGAAGTTTATCCGGGCCGAGCCGAATTATTCAGGGGGGCATCCCGGTGGCGAGGAAGGCTACTAAGAGGAAGCAGGGGCTGGTCTACCTCTACACCGGGGAGGGGGGCGGCAAGACCACCAACGCCTTCGGGTTTGCGCTCCGGGCCATCGGGCACGGCTACAAGGTCATCATCATCCAGTTCATGAAGGGTTGGGAGGACATCGGCGAGGTGAAGGCCTGCCGCCGGCTGGCCCCGGAGTGTGAGGTCTACCAGTTCGGGCGCAAGGAATTCGTCGACCCGAAGCACCCGGCCCCGGAGGACTACCGGCTGGCGCAGGAGGGGCTGGAGTTCGCGAAAAAGGCGCTGCGGAAGAGGCCGAAGCTGCTGGTGCTGGACGAGATCAACCTGGCCGCCGCCTTCGGGCTGGTCAAGGTCAAAGATGTGCTCAAGCTGCTGGACAGGGTGCCGCCGTCCACGGTGGTCATGCTCACGGGGCGGAGGGCTCCCCGGGCGCTGATCGACCGGGCGGACTTCGTCTCGGTGATCGAGGACGTCAAGCACCCCGCCCGGGAAGGGATCCCGGCGCGGAAGGGCATCGAGTACTAGCCCAGCCGGCCCTGCCTCAGCTCCTCCTCTATTCTCCGCGCGGTCTCCCAGGACCTGCGGACGAAGTCGGGCAGGCGGCCGTGCTCCCGGACCCAGTTCCTCAGGAAGGAGATGGTGACGGGGTCGGCGGGATATCCCGAGCCCAGGTCACCGTAGCGGCGGCGCAGCTCGGCTATGCACTGGTCCCGCCGCACCTTGGCGACGATCGAGGCCGCGGCCACGGCGGGGTATTTGCAGTCGGCGAAGTTCTCGACAACTATCCGCGGGCTGGTGCTGAGGTATTTTCTCACCCGCTGCTCGAAGAGCTTCGGGTTGGGGTCGGGCGAGTCCAGGTAGACGACCTCGGGCCGGAGGCGGTCGATCATCCCGGCAAATGTCCTCGCCTCGAGCTCGTTGAGGTTGACCTTTTTCACCAGGCGGCAGTCGTCTATCTCTGCGGGGGTTAACTCGACGATCACCAGACCGCGGGCCTTCGCGGCGATGACCCTGGCCAGCTCCTCCCGCCGCCGGGGGCTGAGCTGCTTCGAGTCCCGGACGCCGATCGACCTCAGCTCCTCCAGCGTCCTGGGGTCGAAGAGGGCGCCGCAGAGCACCATGTTGCCGAGCACCGGTCCCCGGCCCGCCTCATCGGCTCCCATGATCATGCTCTCGCCTCAATTCTGCAAGGAGCGGCATCCGCTTAAGGGCATCGGGGGGCAGGAGGTCCCAGTCTATTCCCTGGGGCCGGGGGTAACCGCGCGCCGTTCTGATGACCTGGTCTGGGTTCAAGATGTAGTCGACGGGGACATCGTGCACCGTCATCGGGACCTCTTCCACGATCTGCAGCGGGTGGACCGTGGTCGCTATCGGCGTCGTCTCGCTGACCGCGCCCAGCTCGCGCAGGATGGCGAACTCCAGGTCCCCATAGCCGCCGCCCTTTCCCAGCCTGCCGCCTCTTCTATCCACCGCCACCGAGCCCTCCACGATCAAGTCCACCTTAATCTCCTTAGGGCTCACCATTTTGCCCTGCCCGAAGGCGCCGCGGATGGTGGCCGCCTGCCCAAAATCAACAACCTCGGCCGGTTCGATGAGGAGGAAGCCGTGCCTCAGCTTGGGCGTTGCCATCAGCAGCCGCTTTCCGTCCCGCAGCGCCATCTCCCTGACGGGCAGCTGCGCGGCGTCGGGGTTGACGAAGATCACCTCTGCCGAGAGATATTCTGGCAATGAACCCAGCTGTCGCGCCGCCTCCCGGCTGCCCACGAAGCTGGGGATCCGGCCCCTGATCGGCTTGGGGAAAGCCGCTGCCCCGCTGGCCTCGAGCTCCCGCCAGACCCTCTCCCGCAGGGATTGTTTGTCCATCCGAAACTCAGATTTTAAATATCCCTCATCATTCAACTACCTTTGGTTGGTGGTCCCATCGTGAGGAAGATTGATGCCCGGCCCATTGTCGGGGGCGCAGTCGTGTTCCTGGTCATCGGGCTGGTGGCCTTCGGGGTCTACTATTTTCTCGTCGCCGAGCCCGCCGCCGAGGAGCTGGCGGCCTCCAGGCTGGTGGTTCTTGACCGGATCAACTCGCTGATGTCGCTCGGGACCGAGGCGGCCGTCCGCAAGGCCCTCGACTGCTCCTCCCGCCTCCAGGGGGCGAACTCGGTCGCCGAGGTGCAGGCGATCCTAGTTGAGGTGAACGCGGGGATCCGGGTGGAGCAGCTGAGGAGGGAGCTGCTGGATCTGGTGGCCGCTGCCGCTGAGGGCAGCTACTACTCGGCGGATGGAGGCGACGGGAGGATGGCCGCGCCGGAGCTGGCCGAGTTCAGAGAAACGATGCTGGCCGAGGTCAACGCCCGGACCACCCTAGCCGAGCTTGAGGCCTGCCGGGCGGAGATCAACGAAAGGGCGACCGTGATCTGGAGGAACCTGCACACCGGGGAGCTGGGCAAACTGGGCGACAACGTGGCCATGCTCAACGGCGGGGCGAACTCCGGCGGCTACCTGGCCAAGGAGGAAGCTCGGAGGTACATCGCCGGGCTGGGCTGGGAGGGGCTGCGGGAGCTGAAGTTCGAGGGGTACGGCACGGTTGAGGTGCCGGTCCTGGACACCTTCCAGAGGACGCCGACGCTCACGGCCGGGACGAGGGTCAACATCTACGTCTACGACCTCGTCACCGGGGTCATGGAGAACCTGTGGTCCAACGCGGTGGTTCGAGCCGTGGTGTACTCGCAGACAGACGTTGCCCGCATTGCCTGGGTCCTCTCGGAAAGGGAGAATATGGACTCGTATTCCACCGACATTTGGGAGACGATCAAGGCGCTCTCCGCGGGCGGCGAGGGGGCGGAGAACGTCGACTGGGAGGGCTACGGGGCTGAGGTCGTGCGGCGCGGCCTCGAGGCCAACCTCGGCCACTATCCGCTCCAGGTGATCTACGTGGTGGAGGTCCCCGACGAGATCGGGCGGCTGATCGCGGAGTACGAGTTTCAGGAGACCTCGATCAAGGACGTCATCCTGGTGGCGCGGGTCTAACCGGTCGGAGTTCTCCCCCGACCTCTTCACGGCTGACTGCGCGGGAACAGTTCACGGCCGTGCACTCTGCCTTCTTAAAAGATGGAAAAGTTCAACGGCTTCATGGGGGGTGTTCACGGCCGTGCATAGGTCCTGATGGCTTTTGTTCACCTGGGAAATCTGGGACAGGTCGAGGAAAAAACGCTGGTTTTATGTCAAACTCAAGCGCCTTCTCACCAGTCTTCCGGAGAAAAGTTGGAACAAGGTTGGCGGCTCTGTCTATCTCGTGGATCAGGGGCACGCGTTTGCATTCAGTGAACTGCTGGAGGAATTCGAGGGACGCGAATTCACCTGGTATGAGTTCAAAATCGAAAGTTAGGTTTTGTTCTGCAGGTGTTCACGGCCGTGCACTGCGGGCAGCCGAACCGCAACCGCGTTAATTAAGCTTCACCCCAACTAGAATTGATATCGCATGCCCAACAACTTCCTCGTCACCGGCCCTCCCAGCAGCGGCAAGACCACGGTCGTCGAGCGCGCCGTTGCCCTCCTGCGCGAGCGCGGCCTCAGGGCCGGCGGTATCTACTGCCCAGAGATCAGAGAACGTGGCATCCGCGTCGGCTTCAAGATGATCGACCTGATGACGGGTGAGGAGCGGATCCTAGCGCACGTGGACCAGCCCGTGGGCCCGCAGGTCAGCAGGTACCGCGTCAACGTGAGCAACGTGGACGAGCTGAGCCAGGCGGCGATCGGGCGCGCCCTGCGGGAAGCCGACCTCGTGGTCATCGATGAGATCGCCCCGATGGAACTCCACAGCATGGGCTTCCGGCGGGCGGTCCTCTCCGCCCTGGACTCGCCGAAGCCGCTGCTGGCGGTGATCCACCAGCGGACCACGACGGGCTTCATCGGCGAAGTCAAGTCCCGCGCCGATGTCAAAATCTACGCCGTCACCCAGGAAAACCGGATAGAGCTGCCCAAAGTGCTCGCCGATGCGGTCTTAGATTCGCTGACCAAAACGGAAAAACGAACACCTTGGAGATGGCCCTATTTTGAAGATTTGAGGTGGCTGCAAAAACAATAGTCTACTTGGGCTGTCGTGGATCCGGGGCAATCACAGTTTATCAAGTACCTTTACACTGGCAGATTGACATTTAAGCGGTCTTCGGGTGTTTTTCTTTTCTCCTCGGCCTTATGAGATACGGCCTCAAGAGCTCCACGATCAAGATAACTATTGCACCTGACCCACCAATCGTCACCAGCATCGCGGCGGTTTCGTCCCTAGGGGATTCCACGGATGCCACAGATGCCGAAACATTTCCCCCCAGCGTCGGCCCGTTGTTTGGGGCCACCACCGTCCCCACTATCGCAAAGGGTGAAAAGGATTCGGTGTAGGCCGAGCAATAGACATAGGGTCCATCGACTTTGACCAAATCTGTGTTCAACCTCACCCAAGAGCCGTTGACATAGTGGATAAGGCACACCTCCTCAATGTCTTGCCTCTCCAACCATTCCGTGCCAACCCTAAACTCCACAAATCCGGCTACACCGGATCTAATTCTTATGTCATACTGGGAAATCTGGACGTAATCGGGTCCAAGAGGCAAGGCCGACTCCTCGATATAAAAATTTACATCGTACAGATTCTCGCCGGAAACGAGCACCAGCTTTGAGATCACCGGATGGGAGACGTTTATCGTGACCTCGGTGTTCCTGATCAGGCTCACCTTTTCTCCCGGCATTTTGGTATAGGTCAAGGCAGGGCTGACCTCGGGGCGGGTTGTAAACTCAACCAACGATAAAATGTTTTCAATTCCATTCTTCCCCAAAGACCTGATTCTGACGGAATACCTGGTGGCCGGAGACAGCCCGGTGATGGTTATGGAATGGTCGGTTGTAAAACTCGCCTCTCCCACGGTTGATTCAAACGCGCTCTGGGGTCCGTACTCCAGCAAACCGATCGCGGGTTTGTCCGTCTTCCAAGATATCGTCGCTGCATCGGTGGTCGTCGAAACGGTGATGTCGCCGGCCAACCCGGGAACGGTGTCAATACTGAAATAGCGGACATCCGACCAGCCGGTTACGTTGCCATTCTGATAAACCTGAACTCCCCACCTGTAGAGACCATCGGAGAGCTCGGCAGTGGTCGTCTTACAATCTCCCGTGTTTTCCACGACGATAGATACCCAATTGCCGCCGTCGTAAGAATCTATCACGACTTCATAACCTCCAAAACCCGCAGAAAAATCGGCGGCGTTCTCCCACTCAAAGACCACCGTGTTGTCGTGGATTTCCGCCCCCTCACCAGGATTAACCAAATTGATGTTAACCGGGGGGAGTGGTGGCAAGGGAGGAAAAGGCTTAATCGGGAGCTTCGGCGGCTTCGGCTGGATTGGGTTCAACAAGCCCGCGGAAGCCAGCGGAGACAGTAAGATCGATAGGCTGAGTAAAATCAGCACACAACGGACAACTTTTCTAAAAATCATGTCTCCTCGAATTTCGATTAATTATGGTTGATATTTAAATCTACCGCAGTTTTTTCCGGCAGCCATTCTCGCGAGCAGGCATCGAGTGAAATCGGGCAGACGATGAGCCACACCCCGCCCATAAAGCAATTGGGAGATTTCCGAAACGCGTTCGGGCTTCCAAGACTACTGCGAAAGGCTTTGATCGGGAAACAGGCGCTTTCAAAGATAAAGCTTAGCTACTCCAACGGCAGTAACTGACGCTAGACCTGCTTTTTACCCTGAAACGCGGCTGCCACCTCGCCAAGCGCGCGGGTTGGTGCAGGGGAAAGCTCCCTCTCCAGCGCCTCCACGAACCGGCTCGCCGGCCTCCCCAGCTGCCAGAGGTCGACGTATATCTGGACCAGGGGCGCCACGCCATCGCCGCTCAGCCGCCTCAGGTGCTCGTCCGGCTGCAGCACGATCAGGTTGCGCCGCTCCCGCATCGTGGGCCTGAAGGCCCGCCGCATCTCCTCCTCATCCGCATAGACGAAGACCTGGCTGTACTCCGCCGGGGTCGAGCCTAGGCGGACGCGGAAGCCGGAGTAGGCGGTGAGGACCGATCCCCGCGGCAGCTTGCTCTCGAGCTCCCAGTGGGTGGTCGGGACGAAGGTGGTGTAGGTGATGTCCTTGGCGAGATCGCGGGTGACCGCCCAGCTGATCAGGGCGCGCCAGGGGTCGATGAGCCGGAATCCCTGCGGCTTGCGCTCGATCGCCCCGATCGTCTCCAGCCTGTTGATGAAGGGGTTTATCGTGCCCAGCGAGATGCGGCAGGTCTCGGAGAGCTGCTTCTGGTTGAAGAACCGCTCACCTTTGGAGTAGAAGCGGTGCAGGATCTCCCGGTAAACGCGGTCGATTTTCCTCATCTCGGCCCAGAGTTCTCTTGGAGAGCTCTTTAAATAGGATTTTCGAAAAATGACGAAAAAGCTGGCAGGGCCGGACGTGCGGCAGCGCTTACATCCCCACGCCGAATCTCTTCACCAAGACGGAGGGTCCGCACCTGCCATTAAAAGGGGTAAACTCATCACGTGGATAGCTAAGGCGCAGGCAGAATGGGGAGGCGGTAAAGTCGCCCGAATAACCGTTAATAAACGGGCACATCATGATGCCGACGAACTATTGGCCCAGCAGCTTAAGCTCGCTGGTCAAGAGGGCCCTTTCCTTTTCCGACAGGGTGCTCAGGTCAACCGGTATCAGGAGGTTCGCCTCGTTCTCCATGAAGAGAAAGCGCTTTTCCTGGAGGAACTTGAAAACGTTTTCAAAGCCCGCACGGCTCACCAAGTACGACAGCCCGCTGAGGAGGACCACCGAACCCCGATGCTCCCGGACGAATTCCGAAATCCTCAGGCTCACCCTCTGCAGGTCGTCGATGGTCTCAAACCCCTTTACCGGCACCGAAGACATCACGACTATACATTCCTTGGGGATGCCGGACTGGAGAAACTTCTCCGGACGTTCTCGGATGAAGCACAGCCCGGGAACGCCGTGAAGGACCAGCTGGCAAAAGAGCCTGCTGGCCGTATCTGAAGATTGAATGAGATAACATTCACCTCGACTAACGCCATACATGCTGTAAATCGACTCCCGCAACGTCCTCTCAAGGTTCTTCCGCTCGGTGATATCTCTGGCCAAGAACAATAAAGAAACCGGCTCCTCGGCAGGACCGGCGATAACGTTCACAGAAACTTCAAGCGGGATCGCGCGACCGTCATGAGTTAAAAGAGTGAACTCCACGTTTTTCAAGGCGCCTTGCTTCAGGGCTTTCGCAAACTCCTCCGCCCTTTCCCTGTCAGCGGGTGCCAAGAAATCCCAAATTTTTCTGCCCATCACGTCCTCTCGGGGCAATCCGGTTATCTGCAGCAAAGTCTGATTAAATTCGATCAAGTTCCCCTCCAAATCCGTGGCCGCGATGACATCGGGGGAAGAATCAATTATCTTCCGCAGCTGTTGCTCGGACATCTGCAGCCGCTCCTTGATGTTCTTGAGTTCGGTGATGTCCTTCCCCACAACGCTGACGGCCTTGACCTCACCGGTTCTGGCATCCTTAACCGGGCTGATGGTCCTCAGGAAGAACCTGCCCAGCCGTTCACTGTAGTGCTCCTGCTGCACCGGCCGGCCCGTCTCGAAGACCTCCCTCACCTTGGCCGCGAACTCCCGCGTCTCCTCCGCGGTGTGAAGCTCCCCGAAGGTCCTGCCCACGACCTTCTCCCGTGGCAGGCCGAGCCGCCTCAGCAGCTCCTCGTTCACCGAAAGATACCTCAGCTCCTTGTCCAGCATGTAGATGGAGTCGGTCGAGTACTCAACCAGCGAGCGGTATCTCTCCTCGCTTATTTTCAGCTCCTCCTCAGCCCGCCTGCGCTCGGTGACGTCCTGGAACATGGAAAGAACGCCGATTACGGTCCCGTCGGCTCCGCGCAACGGCGTGTTCGTCCACTCACAGACGATGACGCGACCGTCCTTAGTTATGTTCTCGTTGACGCTATGGGCGGTCAAATCACCCTCCAGCAGCCTGCGCCATACTTTGTCTATTTGCGGTTGGACTTCTTTTGGCACCATGAACTCGTAGGGATGTTTGCCCATCGCCTCCTCCTCAGTGTAACCTAGGATCCTTGTCGCCGCCGGGTTCCACATCCTGACCCTAAAATCCCTGTCCCAGAGGATCATCCCAATTGGCATCCGATTAATCATCAGCTGAAAGTGCTCTTGATCCCGCTTTATTCGCTCTTGGGCCAACTGGTACTCCCTTTCCCGCTTCATCCTTTTGGTGATGTTCTCCTTGACCCTTTGGTAAACTGCCCGGGCGACTTCGCCTTTTTCCCTCGTCGCCAAATCCTCTGGCCGGATGTTAAGTAAAGTTTCCAAGTTAACACTTTTACTATTTTAATCCAATATTCCTATCATCAAAAGCTAAG
>NZ_JBMFOX010000014.1:0-30301 GCF_049969415.1 Hadarchaeum sp. (SeqCode) | reverse complement strand
CCCAGTCCCTGACGTTCTGGATCTCGTCCAGAAACATGTAGACCGGCTTCGTCTCATCCGGCTCGAAGATCTCCCTATGAGCCACGAGGAGTTCTCCCAGGTCGCCTGCTTCCAGGTTCCTCAGCCTCTCGTGCTCGAAATTTACGTAGATGATGTTATCCTTCCCCAGCTCCTCCAGCAACTGCTTCATCGTGTTGAGGAGCAGGTAAGTCTTCCCGCACCTCCTCACACCCACGACGGAGATTACTTGGGCCGGGGACGCAGGAAGGGTAAGCTCCCGGCTGACCATCTCTGGAAGCTTGAGCCTTTTCCACCACACCAAAACGGCTTTAAAATCCTCTCTTCGCATTTTTCCTATTGTTACTTTTAGGAAACGATTGCTTATAAATATTGTTTCCTCAAGGAAACTATCTGGAAATCATGATAATTCATATGTGGTTCGAAAATTTAGATATTTGGTTCACATGTGCGCAAATCTGGCCACCCCGCAGAGATCTCGTAGAATTACCGCTCACCTCCCCCCAGACGCCCAAGCCGCGCTTTGAATCCGGATAAATTTCCGTGATGTAAAGTATCCTCACCAGCTCATCCCCCGAGCAGCCACCTCCAGAGCGGTCGGAAAACTATCCTCTTTCCCTCCACCTCTTCCCCCCTCGAAATCCTCGGTCAGCACCAGCTCCTCCCTCAGCTGGAACTCCTCCATCGCATCCACCAGTAACTACCGGCGATAAGAATAATACCCATAGCATTGGCGGCAGGTTGACTTCTGTCACCCAAGCGATCTCCCTGTAGCCTATAAATTAGCGAGAGGTGCTATTTCGGGCAGACTTGATCGATCGCAGGACCCTTGCGAGGACTTCGGATCTCACCCGCATGCCGGAATTCACAAGCTCCATAAGCAAGTCCTCAGCTCCCTGAGGCGTTAAAACATTTTTTTCAATCGCGTCGAACAACGATTCCGTTAGCCAGCGCCCCTCGACCCCATGCGCTCTAGCGCAGTTCACCAGGGCCCGATCGTTCGATAGAAGCTTCAACCCTCGTGACTTGGCCAAGCAGATTACCTCAGCATCGGTCTTCTCGATGCCTTCAGCCGCATAATCGAAATCGACCTTCACCTTTTCAACCCTCAACCACCCTTTTGAAAGGGCGTCTCTAAATTGAGATAGCCCGGGTTTTCCCTCGACCATCACCTCCCGGATAACCCCTCCGCTCGTGAAAACCTCACCATAGACCTCACGAAGAACGTCAAGCCTTCCAGCCCGGGCGAAATAGATGAGAGGCGATGAGTCCGATACTATCAACTTCACTCCCTCAGGTCTGCCAGCGTGGGGCCGGAATCCACTCCGTGCTTGGCCATCTCTTCGATCATCTCATAGTAGGTTATCCCCGCAAACTTCGCTGCCCTCCTCACCGTCCATGCGCCATCGGATATCCTTTCAAGGGCCTTTTTCAGCTTCCAATCCTTTACTCCCTTGGCGAGCAATCTCCTGGCCACTTCCGCTCGATCGGCTTTTTCCTCGCGCTCGATCAGTTCGAGATCTTTCATGAGTTCGTCTTCAACTCGGGTTGTGAGCACCTTCACTCTTGACACCAGATACAATTTAATCGATACGATACCATATAAATGTATCTAAAATAACCGCGAGTGAGGATATGGGTTTCGTTTTTTGGGCCAACCTCCTTGCAGTTGTAAATTCGCCTTCCCGCCGCTGAGCAAAAAGGACAGGAGATCCGAGACCCTCAGGATGCGCCTCAGATCATTAGTTCAAACTATTTCAAAATCTTTACATTCATGGTGCAAAGATTAAATTGCCGACACATTGAAAAAACAAGTCAGAGCAGGTGACGATTTGCGGTCGCCTTTAAGGCATAGTGAGTGCCGGGGTTCGGGGCCATCGAGATGTGCCTCCATTCACTCCTCAAGCCGCCACCTCCAGAGGGCCCGCTAACGAGGAATTTCGGAATCCCAAGGCTCGCAACGCATGGATGCTGGGCACCGCGGCAATGTCGGGCCTTCACCATTTTGGGATTTCACTAAGGAACTTTGACCTCTAGGGGCCACGGGGTCTTCAGGTATTCCTCCACAATCCGGCAGGGCACCAGAAGGACGAAGGCCCAGCCGCCGAGGTTGCGCTGCCACATCCCCTTATCGGTCACCCTGATCTCGCCGCCTTCCCTCTTCAGGTTGCCCAGGAGGAGACCCATCCGCAGGGCCGAACCATAGCCGCTCCGCTTCATGAGACTGTAGAATGGCTCTCCGAATTCCCGCTCAAGCTCGTCAATCCTCAGCCTTAGGGTGCCCAACCTCTCCGAAACGTACCTCACCACCCTCTCCTCCTTGGTCACCTCCCTGCCCCCGGCAATCGGCATCTTGCCGGCCTTCAGTCTCCTGATGTACTCCTGGACCGAGCAGGTGTTCACGTACTCATAACCGCCGGTAAACCCGATGGCTCCGCTGCCGAACCCCAGCAGGGGCCCGACCATCTCCCGCTCCACCGTCGAGTACTCCTCCCTCCCCTTCCCGAAGGAATAGTACCTCAGCGGAGAATACCCCTCACCACCCAGAACCTCGATGGCGGCGTAGTACATCCTCTGGAACGTCTTCAGGTCCGGCTGCTGGGGAACCCTCCCCTCCAGCATCAGCTCGTGAAGGCGGGTGTAACGCGGCACGAGCAGGGGATAACACGTGATCTGATCCACGCCCTGTTCCGCTGCCAGCCTCAGGTCGTGAATCCATTCCTCAATGCTCTGACGGGGCAGGAGATACATCATGTCGATGTTGATGAAACTCAGGCCGGCCCGCCTGCAATTTTCAATCGCCTCCAGGGAGTTTTCGGGGCCGTGGTTCCTCCCCAGGATCTTCAGGTTGGGTCTGAAAAAGGATTGAACCCCGATGCTTATCTTGTTCACCCCGGCCTCAGCCAGTGAATGGGCCCTCTCCTCCGTCAGATCGTTGGGGTTGGCCTCGATACCGAACGGGCAGTCCTCCGCCACCTCGAAATTTTCCTGGAAAGCCTGCCGGATTTCTCCCCACCCCCCACCGATCAAGCTCGGCGTGCCGCCGCCGACGTGGACGTCCGAAATTTTCAGGTCCAAGTCCTTCAGCAGCCCACCCACCATCCCAATCTCGGCCCTCAGGGCAGAGAGGTACTCCTGCACCCGTTCTTCCTCAGCGATTTCCCTGAAGTAGGGGCAACCGGGACAGAGGCTTTTACAGAAAGGGAAGTGAACATAGACTCCCACCTCACGCTTGGTCAGGCTGCTATGGATGCTTTCCCGCAGCTTGGCCTCGGCCTCCCGCCGAAACACCGCGGTAAACGCCTTCCTGATCCTCCGGCTCACGGCCCCCAGCGCCGGCGCGTCCAGCAGCAACTAGATCCCCGTGACATATTACTTTTTCACATAAAAATATTACCAACCCTTAAGACACCATGAAAATGAGGTAAATCGACCCCTGCCCGGACCGTTCATTTCTTCCGGATCAGCTTCAGCAGCAGGCGGCGCCGGCTGACCACCGGCTTGATATGCTTCCACTTCATCCGCTTCATCACCGCCTCCGCGAGCAAAAAGTCCATCCGGCTGTCGATGATAATCGAGCGCTCGGGCGGCATCAGGTAGGGGCAGCTGATCCTGCCCTTGAAGGAGCCCTGGTTCAACAGCACGTCCCGCCTCACCGCGTAGATGGCCTCGTTCCTCAGGTAAACCGGGGGCAGCAGCTTCTTGGGCATGTTCTCCACCTCCTCCTCCACGTAGTCGATGAGCCGGTCGTGGACGATCTTCTTCATCCGCATCGGGTGACAGATCCCCACCTTGGTCACCGAGATCACCGAGTCCGCCCCGGTGTCGATCAGCTTGCGCAGCGCCCGGTCAATGTCGGCCGTGGTCCGGAGCGGGGTCGTCGGCGGCAGCACCGCCACGTAGTCATACTTCCTGCCCTCCCGCTGCTCCATCTCCAGCACCGCATGCTTCACCACATCGGTGAGCAGGGAGAGGTCATCGGCGAGCTCCTTGGGCCGAACGACGACATCGGCGCCGTAGTTGCGGGCCACCTCGATGACCTCCTCATCCTCAGAAGAGACGACCACCCTGGTGAGCAGCTTGCTTTCCCTGGCCGGGACGATGGTGTAGGCGAGGAGGGGACGGCCCAGCAGCTTTTTGATGTTCAGCTTGGGAATCGTCCGGGACGCCCCCCGCGCCGGTATCACGCCCAGTATCCGGTACCTCTTCATCCGGGCCGCCTCAGAATACCTTCTTCTCCTCCCAATTAAACACCACCAGTCCTTTGACCCGGCTGGCGAACCGGCCCCGGTAGTAGTCCCGGTTGAGCCGCTCCTCGGGACTCAGCTCCGGATGCTTGACCCCCTTCATCACCTTGAACTCGGGCATCCTGGCGACGAGATCCCCCAGCTCCTCCTTCCCCATCCGGGCATAGCCGACGAGCTCCTTCAGCTGGACAGGGTCGACCGCCATGGTCCCATCCGGCGTCAGCCCCCGCTCCAGAATGGTGAAGGGCTTCTCGATAACCTCGGCGCCCAGGTAAAGCGCGGCGATCGCTGCCTTCAGGCCGTCGCCCTCGACGGAGCAGTGGTCGCTGAACCCCACGCTCCCGGTGAACCTCCTCAGGTAGCCCATCCGGTCCAGGTTCATCCTCTCCAGCGGCGCGGGGTAGAGGGCGACGGAATGGAGCAGGGTGAAGCTGCGCCCCTTTAGCATCCGGGCCGTCCTCTCGACCTCCTCGTCAGCGGCCGCCTCGGTGGAGATGAAGAGGTGATCGAAACGCTCCGAGAGCTCCCGGATCATGGGATAGCTGCCACAGTCATAGCCCAGGACCCTTACTTCCCGCCAGGGCAGGCTGGCCAAGAAGGGGATCCGCGACCGGGTGTAGACCGCCGCCAGCGGCTTCAGGCCCGCCGCCCGGCACTCGTCGATGAAGGCCCCGTAGGCCTCGTCACCCAAGTTGAACTGCTTCAGCCGCTGATACTCCTCCCGGTAGGGGCGCTTGATGGCGGACACCTGCCCCTTTTCCACCCTCCCCTCCTCAAACCTCTCCCGATAGACAAGGTCGTCCGCCCGCATGGAATGGATCTCAGCGTAGTCCGCCCCGGCCTCGGCCGCGGCCCGGACCATCTCCCGCAGCGTCTCCAAGCTCCCCCGGTGATTCAGGCCGAAATCGGCGATGACCTTGGCCATTTCCACCCACAGTTTTTCAAATCAGCCGGAGGCTAAATAAGTTCTCCATTTCAGCCGTAGAGCAGCCGAAGCCTGACCAGTCGGAAAAAGATCCGCAGGCCACTGGCGATCGTCGTCCCCCGGGCCTTGGAGTAGTCGGTGAAGTAGCAGCTCACCGGCACCTCCCTGATCCTGAGCCCCAAGCGCCGGGCATTGATGACGATCTCCGATGAGACCTCATAGCGATCGCTCCGGATCCTGATGGCCTCCAGCGCCCGGCGGCTGAAGGCCCTCAGCCCCGACTGTGAGTCCAGCAGCGGTCCCCCCATCAGCCTCGTGATCAGGTTGAGCATGAAGTTGCCGAAGCGCTTGTTCAGCGGGATGTTCACGGATCGTCTCGACCCGATAACGAGGTCCGCCCCGTCGATCGCCTCAACCAGCTTCCTCACCTCCCGTGGGTCGTGCTGGCCGTCGGCATCGAAGGTCACCGCGCAGTCCGCCCCGCGCCTCCGGGCCTCCTCCAGGCCGGTGCGCAGGGCCGCCCCCAGCCCGAGGTTCCGCTGGTGGCTGACGACCACGGCGCCCTTCGCCCGGGCGATCTCCGCCGTTCGATCCCTCGACCCGTCGTCCACCACGATGATATCGCGCCAGCCCTCCCGTTGCAGGCCGTCGATCACCCCACCGATGGCGAATTCTTCATCCCGCGCCGGCATCACGATCCAGACCTTCATGATCCCACCTCCAGCAGCCACTTCCATAGCGGCCTGTAAATTATCCTCTTTCCCTCCACCTCTTCCCCCTCTTCAAAGTACTCGGTCAGCACCAGCCCCTCCCTCAGCCGGAACTCCTCCATCGCCCTCAGGAGCCCCTTGACCTCCCGCTTCTTCGTCTCCTCGTCGGTCGGGTCCCAGCACACCTGGATGAGCTGCCTCACCCGCATCCCCTCCTTCACCACAAAGTCGACCTCACTTATCCTGTCCTTCCAATAGAAGATACTTTCCTCCCCGAACTTTTTCAACAGGGAAATCGCAACCACATTTTCCGCCAATCCGCCGAGGTTCTCCAATGGCCTTGGAACCACCGCGTTCACCAACCCCACATCAACCGGATAGACCTTTCGCGGATACAGGAGCTGATCCTTTACCTTGTAGCTGAAGATCGGCACATAGAAGCAGAGGAACGCCTCCCGGAAATGGTTGAGAAACTGGTTGATGGTCGAGGGAGACACCTTTCGCCTAGTGATGGAGGTGAAGAGATGCAAAAGCCTCTTGACGCTGATGTAGGAGGAAAAGTTCCCAACCGTTAGAACCGCTAGCCTCTTCAAGTCGCCCACTTCTCTCACTCCGTGCCTCTCGGCCACGTCCCGGGTGAGGATGCCCTCAAACAGCTCCTTCAGGACCGCCCTCTTCACATCCCTGTCCTCAGCAAGGACTGCCTGAGGGAATCCGCCAAATTCTAGATACTCGCGGAGGAGGCTCAGGACCTCTCTCCGCCTGAAAAGTGGGTCACCTTCAAAACCCTTGAACCGCAGGAACTCTCCGAAATCCAAGGGGAAGACCTCCAGCGTCAGGATCCTCCCTGTCAGCGCGCTCGCAAGCTCCCCCCTGAGGAGTTGGGACGAGGAACCGGTTATGATCATTCGCACTTTCTCCTGCTTGTCGAGCATCGACCTGACCCAGCTTTCCCAGCCCTGAACATTCTGAACCTCATCGAGGATTATCACGGCCGTCTCGGTCTGGTTCAGGAAGTGCCTGTAAGTTTCGTAGATGTCCTGGAGAAGCCCCACGGAGAGCATGGGCCTCAACACCGGATCCTCGAAGTTAACGTAAAGGGTCTGCTCCCTTCGCCACCCCTCCCCGATCAGTTTCTTCAGGAACTGCTTGCTGATGAAGGTCTTCCCCGCCCTCCTCACACCAACCACGGCCGTGCAGGTGCCAAGGGCATTCCAAAGGGAACTCATCTTTGAGAGATAATCGTCCCTCATAATCCCAGTGTTTTGATCCCTCGCCCAGAGGTTCCAGTCTTCCATTATCCCCAGAAGATTCTCATTAATCATACACTTTACTGTATCAATTTTCATTTAAATAGTTTACTATAGTGTACTAATTTTCTCCATTACAGGTATTTAAAAGGCGCTCCCCCGCCCTCCCAGTGCAGACTGTTGCCCAAATGACGGCACTCGCCTCGGCCCGCATTAGCGTCATAATCCAGACCTTCACCTGCCGACCCCCTGGCTCCGCAACAGCATCTTGACGCCGCTCTCCAGCGACACCTTTGGCCTGAAGCCGAGCCGCTCCCGCGCCTTGGAGATATCCGCCTGGCTGTGCCTGATGTCGCCGGGACGGGCGGCCTCATATACCGGCCTCAACTTGGTCTTCCCGGAGAGCTTGAGGAAGATCCCGCAGAGCTCGTTGATGCTTGTCCGCCTCATCGTACCCACGTTGATCACCTCACCCTCGACCCCGGACTTCAGTGCCAGCAGCGTGGCCGTCACCACGTCGGTCACGTAGATGAAGTCGCGGGTCTGCTCCCCGTCGCCGTAGATGACCGGCGGCTGGTTCTGCCGCAGGCGCTCGATGAACCTCAGCATCACCCCGGCATACTCGCCCCCCGACTGCCTGGGCCCGTAGACGTTGAAGTAACGGAGTGAAACCGCGGGGAAGGCGTTGGCCTCGAAGAGGGCGCGGCAGGCCCTCTCCGCCTCGAGCTTGGAGCGGGCGTAGGGCGACAGCGGCTCCGGTGGCGTCTCCTCCTTTATCGGCAGCTGCTTCGCCTCCCCGTAGACGGCGCAGGAGGAGGCAAAGATAAAACGGTTGACCCCGGCCTCGAGGCTGGCCCTGAGCAGGTTGAGCGTCCCCCCCAGGTTCACCTCGCTGGTCAGCTCCGGATCCCTGACTGAGAGCGGCACGCTGATCAAGGCCGCCAAGTGTACCACGGCCTCGGCCCCCTCCAGCGCCCGCCTGACCGCCGCCGGGTCCCTGACGTCCCCCCGGACCAGCCGGAAATCTCGGTTACCTAGGTGATGGGCGATGTTTCCCTCCGAGCCGGTGGAGAAGTTGTCCAGCACCGTGACCGAGTGGCCCCGGGCCAGCAGGGCGTCGACCAGATGGGAGCCGATGAACCCCGCCCCCCCTGTGACCAGCACCCTCATCCTATCCCTACCCCTATTTTCATCTACGTTAAAATAGCCGAAGTCGTATTCAAACTTTGGGAGAGGCATGAAAACTTGGTCCAGGGAATTCAACGTTTCCACGCGAAAACATTGCGAAGTGGTCGATGTTACCGACAAGGTGCTCGCGGCCGTCCGGGAGTCTGGAATCAGAAACGGGCTGCTCCTGGTGCTGCTGCCCCACGCGACCGCGACCTTGGTCCTCAACGAGGATGAAGGCGGGCTGAAACAGGATCTGCTCAACAAGCTGGATGGCCTGGTGCCCCAACAGGGAAACTACCAGCACGACAGGATTGACGACAACGCCCACGCCCACCTCAAGTCGGCCCTCTTCAGTTCCCCTCTAGTCTTACCCATCATCGACGGCAGGCTGGTGAGAGGGACCTGGCAGAACTTTCTCCTGATCGAGGCGGACGGGCCCCGCAACCGGAGAATGGTGGTCTTCGCGATGGGTGAGTAGATGCCCGCGCTCTACCTAGATATCGAGACCAGCGCCAAGAACGCCAACGAGGGAATGGTTATCGCCATTGGGGTGATGTCCGAGGGGGAACCCGAGGTCAGGTTCTCCGACACCTTCGAGGAGGAGCGGAGGCTTCTGGAGTGGCTCCGGGAGAAGCTGGAGAACTGCGACCTGCTGGTCACCTGGTTCGGCGCGGGCTTCGACGTCCCCTTCCTGCTCAGCCGGGCCCTGGTGCACGGCGTGGACCTGTCCAAGCTGGCCGAGGCCCCGATGCTGGACCTCTACGAGTGGTCCCGGGCCAAGCTGCTGCTCTCCAGTTACAGCCTGGACTCGGTGGTGCGATTTCTGGGCCTCAACACGGGACGGGGCTTCAAGGAGGTCCACGGCGGCGACATCCCGACCCTTTTCAAGCTGGCGGAGCGCGGCGACCTGGAGTCGCGCCGGCTCATCGTCGAGCACTGCCGGGAGGACGTCCGAGTGCTCAAGCTGATCCACGACCGGCTGCGGCCGCTGGTCGAGCGCTCGGGGTGGGGATCGCCACGGAAGACCTAGAGAGAAGAATAAAGACCTGCACCCTGTGCAGGCTGCACCGGCTCCGGAAAAACGCCGTGCCGGGAGAGGGTCCCCACGACGCCCGCGTGATGCTGCTGGGCGAGGCTCCGGGGAGAAACGAGGACCTCCGGGGCGTCCCCTTCTGCGGGGCGGCGGGCAAATTCTTGGACGAACTCCTGGGAATCGCCGGCCTGAGACGGGAGGAGGTCTACATCACCAACACGGTCAAGTGCCGCCCTCCGCAGAACCGTGCCCCCCTCGACGACGAGATCAAAATCTGCACCGGAAAATACCTGAAGAAGCAGGTCAAACTCATCAAACCGGAGCTAATCGTGGCTTTGGGCCGGATCGCGGCCAAGGCCCTGCTGGGTAAAGAAATCCCCATAACGGCCTACCACGGAAAGATGGTGAAGGCCAGATTCGCGGGATTGACCTTGTCGATCTTTCTCACCTACCACCCGGCCGCCGCCCTCTACGGCGCCAAGACGAGGCTGAAGTTGAAGGAGGACTTTGCCAAGCTCGCCGAGGTGCTGAAGACAATTTAATCGCGCGCTGAGACCGCTCCTTTCGGCCCATCCAGAGGCTATTTAAACGCGGAATCTGAACTTAAAAACAAAAAGGAGGATGTGAATATAAGCAAAAAAGGATTGGCCACATCTGCCGTAATTGTGATCGTCATTGTTGTCGTTGCAGTAATCGCAGGAGCCGTTTTGATGCTGGGTCAGCCAGCGCCTACGACGACCACCACGCCTACCACAACCACGACGCCTACGACCACCACCACGCCCGTGAAAAATCCGGACACGCTGATCTACGCCACCATCGGTGAACAGGAGACCTTGGACCCAGCCTGGGCCTACGACACCGCCAGCGGCGAAGTCATCATGATGGTTTACGAAACGCTGATCGCCTACGACGGCACCCACACGGACAGATTCGTGCCCAAGCTGGCCACCGAGGTACCCACCGTCGCCAACGGCGGCATCTCCGCGGATGGACTGACCTATAAGTTCAAGATAAGGAGCGGCGTCAAGTTCCACAACGGAGATGACCTGACCCCCGAAGATGTCGAGTACTCCTTTGAGAGGGCGATGGTGCAGAACCGTGACGGTGGTCCGGTCTGGATGCTTCTGGAGCCATTGATCGGCATCGAGGCCGCCTACGAGCCGCTGACCTTCGAGCAGATCGACCAAGCGGTTGAAGTTGAGGGAGACTACGTGGTCTTCCACCTCGCGCAGCCCTACCCGCCTTTCCTAGCCATCCTAGCCCAGTCTTGGTCCTCGATTGTTGACAAGGAATGGTGCATCGCCCAGGGTGACTGGCCGGGAACGGCGGAGACCTGGGAGAACTACCGCAACCCCGAAACCCCGCCACTGCAGGAAGTGATGAACGGCACCGGGCCCTTCAAGCTTGACCGCTGGGAACACGGAGTGCAAACGGTGCTGACGAGAAACGACCAGTACTGGGGTGGACCGGCGAAGCTGAAAAACGTGGTAATTCAGGTGGTTCCCGAGTGGACCACCCGGAAGCTGATGTTCCTCGCCGGTGACGCCGACATCGTGGACGTGCCCCGGCCGAACATCGCCGAGCTGGAGGGCGTCGAGGGCATTCGTGTCACCAAGGACCTGCCCATGCTGGCCGTTGATGCCATGTTCTTCACCATGAACATCGACCCCAACAGCGACTGGATAGGCAGCGGTCAGCTCGACGGAAACGGCATTCCGGCGAACTTCTTCTCCGACAAGAACGTCCGGCTCGCCTTCGCCTACTCCTTCGACTACGAGACCTTCCTGCGCGACGTCTACCAAGGGGAAGCCATACAGCCGGCCTCTCCGGTGATCGAAGGCTTGCCCTACCATAACCCGAACCAGGAGAAGTACCACCTCGACCTCGCTAAGGCTGAGGAATACTTCAAGAAGGCTTTCGGCGGCGAGCTTTGGGAGAAGGGATTCAAGATGACGATATTGTACAACACCGGAAACGAGCCCAGGAGAATCGCCGCGGAAATCCTCAAGAAGAACATCGAGAGCCTCAACCCGAAGTTCTCGATTGAAGTAGCAGCTAGGGACTGGGGCACCTACCTGCACGAGATGGTCGCCGGCAAACTTCCCCTGTACATCATCGGCTGGATGGCCGACTACCCCGACCCGCACAACTTCGTCCAACCATTCATGCACAGCGCGGGCGCCTTCTCCGCCTGGCAGGGCTACTCGAACCCGACCGTGGACGACCTCATCATGCAGGGGATAAGCGAAATCGACCCTGCCAGGAGACAGCAGATCTACTATGAGCTGCAGCAGATCTACCACGACGATGTACCCAGCGTCCCGCTCGACCAGGCACTCGGCCGCCACTACGAAAGGGATTGGGTGCACGGCTGGATCTACAACCCCATCTGGCCCGGCGAACCGGCACTTTGTGACCCCTACCTGATGTGGAAAGGATAAATACCAGGAAAGGTCAAAACCAACCTTTCCCCTTTTCTTTTTGAAAGCTTTTTAAACATCAATACTCTCTTAAAAAAAGGGAACCAGTTTGGAACTTAGAACCTATATCGTGAGAAGGCTGCTTCTTCTGATACCCGTCCTAATTGGAGTAATCATCATCATCTTTGCCCTGCTCCAGTTCTTCAACCCCGTGCAAAGGGCGGCGCTCTACGTGAGGAGCCCGCAGCAGTTCAGGAACATCGACCAGATAATCGAAAAGTACCACCTGAACGAGCCGGTCTACGTGCAATTCTTCTACTGGATCAGCGAGGTCCTCAACGGCAACCTCGGCTGGTCCAAGTCGGTCAACATGCCCGTTGCCGAGGCGCTGCTGAGGTTCCTGCCGGCGACGCTCGAGCTGCTGATCTTCACGGTGCCCCTGACCATCTTCATCGGGATCAAGCTGGGGATAACCTCCGCCATCAACAGGGACAAGCCCGTGGACCACGTCACCCGGGGCCTCGCCATCGCGGGCTACTCCCTGCCCGCCTTCTGGCTGGGGCTGATGCTGCTGATGATCTTCTACGGGTTCTTCACCGGGCTTTTCCCCCCGGGCAGGCTGGGGCTGGACGCTGAAATGGTTGTGAGCTCGGCGTCGTTCCAAAACTACACCAACATCCACACCATCGACGGCATCCTCAACCTGCGCTTTGACGTAGTTCTGGATGCGCTGAGGCATCTGGTGCTGCCCGTCACCACGCTCACCGTCATCAACCTGGCCTTCATCATGAGGATCATGCGCTCGAGCATGCTGGAGACGCTGAACAAGGACTACATCACCATGGCCCGGGCCAAGGGTCTCGATGAAAAGACCGTGATCAACAAGCACGCCAAGAGAAACGCGCTGATCCCGGCGGTGACCGTGGCGGGATATCTGGTGGCCTCCCTGATGGCCGGTGCCGTGCTCACAGAAACCGTCTTCAACTACAAGGGTCTGGGCTGGTGGTCGGTGAACGCCGCGGTCCAGCTGGACATGCCTGCGGTCCTCGGTTTCGTCCTCTTCATCGGCACCGTCATCGTGATAACCAACCTAATCGTCGATCTGCTCTACGCCAAGATCGACCCGAGAATCAGGCTGGGGTGATGTGGTGATACTGCAGCTCCTGCTCCTCGCCGCCATCTTCTCGGCGATTCTGTCACTGCCGGTATTTCTCCTCAGCAGGGGCAGGACAAAGATATCGGAAAACGTCAGGAAAGGCTCTGGAGTTAAGACGAGTCGCTGGCAGAACTTCAAAGCCAACCTGAGCCCGCAGGTCCGGGAGCTGAAATTCTCTCTCCGGAGGATAAGGAAAAGCCCGCTCTCGCTGGCCGGAATTTCCATTATCCTCTTCTTCGCGGTGATTGCGGTGCTGGCCCCGGTGCTGGCCCCTCCCGCCGACCCCTACCGGCCCTACAACATCCCCCGTGATGGATTCTCCCAGACGCCCAAACCGCCCAGCGAAATCCACCCCTTCGGAACCACCGAGGGGCAGTTCGACATCTACTACGGCGTCATCTGGGGCACCAGGACGGCGTTTACCGTGGGGCTGATGGTGGTGGGCGCCTCAATTCTGGTGGGCATCGTGCTGGGAGCCTTGGCGGGATACTTCGGCGGGATAATCGATGAGATAATCATGAGGGTCACCGATGTCTTCTTCGCCGTGCCGGCCCTGATCCTGGCGATGGCCTTCGTGACCGCGATAGGCCCCGGCCTCGACAGCGTGATGAAGGCGCTGATACTGGTCTGGTGGCCGGTGTACGCCAGACTGGTCCGGGGCGAGGTGCTGCAGGCCAAGCAGGAGATCTACGTGGAAGCGGCCCGGGCAATGGGTGCCTCCAACCTCAGGATCATCACCCGGCACGTGCTCCCCAACACCCTGTTCTCGGTCATGGTGATGGCCTCCCTGGACCTAGGCGCGGTGGTGCTCACCGCCGCTGGGCTCAGCTTCATTGGATTGGGGGCACCGCTGGGCTACGCGGACTGGGGGCAGATGATCAGCTTCTCCCGTAACTGGATCGTGGGGCCGCCGGGACAGCCGTTCCTCTACTGGTACACGGTGCTGATACCCGGTCTTTTCATCTTCTTCTTTGTCCTCGGATGGAGCCTCCTCGGAGACGCCGTCCGGGACATCCTAGATCCCAAGCTGAGGAGGAAGTAGATGGTGAAGGAAGCTCAACCGCTGGTTCAGGTCAAGGACCTCGTGGTAAGGTTTTACACCTATGAAGGCGTCGTCAAGGCCCTGAGCGGCGTCAACCTAGACATCAAGGAAGGGGAAACTCTGGGGCTGGTCGGCGAAACCGGCTGCGGGAAAAGCGTCACCGCCTTCTCCATCATCGCCCTGCCGCCACCGCCTGGAAAAATCGAAAAGGGCGACATCCTGATGAAGAGCAACGGCGGTTTGATCAACATCCTCAAGCTGCCTAAGGAGAAACTGCAGGACATCCGTGGACACAAGATCTCGATGATTATGCAGGAGCCGAGCGCCGCGCTGAACCCCCTTTATACCATCGGCGAACAGGTATCGGAGGTCCTGCTCAGGCACCGGCCGGAGACTCTGGTCAAGACCGTGCTCCAGGAACTGGGAAGGGACATTGAAGCTGCGGAAAAAAAGGGCTTGAAATTCAGGGCCCGGGTTTACCGGACCTACGCCGGAATCTACCAGAGCCTGCTGAAGAACCAGCGGGCATGGAAGGTCAGGATGGCCTCAAAAATCCCGTTTCTCAGGAGATACCGGCGCCGGCTGGACTCGGTGCTGAGGCGAGAGGTCGTCGGACTTTTGAAGGAGATGAGGATCGCCAACCCCGAGGGCGTCTATGACCTTTACCCGCACGAGCTAAGCGGCGGCATGCAGCAACGCGCCGTAATCGCCATGGCCATCGCCTGCCATCCCAGGCTCCTCATCGCCGACGAGCCGACCACCTCGCTGGACGTCACCGTTCAGGCGCAGATCCTCGACCTCATCAGGGAGCTGAAGAAGGAATTTGGCTCCTCGGTGCTCTACATCACCCACAACCTCGGGGTGGTGGCGGAGATCTGCGACCGCGTGGCGGTAATGTATGCCGGGCAGGTCTGTGAGGTCGCCGAAGTAAAGGAGCTCTTCAAGAGGCAAAAGCACCCCTACACCCGGTCCCTCTTCCAAGCCATACCGCGGCCGGGCCGGGGGTTTGTCTCCATCAAGGGGACGGTGCCCAACCTGGTCAACCCGCCTCCGGGCTGCCGGTTCCATCCCCGGTGCCCCAAGGCCATGAAGATCTGCTCCAAGGAAACGCCGAGTCCGGTCGAGGTCAGAAAGAACCACCTCGTCTACTGCCATCTCTACGGAGGTGATTAAGTGGAAGTGATGCTGGAAACCCAAGGCCTGAAAAAATACTACCCGATACTGGGCGGAATCCTGAGGAGAAAGAAGGGCGACGTGAGGGCCGTCGATGGCATTGACCTGAAGATTTACCGCGGCGAGTTTTTCGGGCTGGTGGGGGAATCGGGCTGCGGGAAGACCACCTTCGGGAAGACGGTGCTCCGCCTGCATGAGCCAACCGCGGGCCACATCTACTTCGAGGTTCCGGAGGAAATCAAGCTTAGGATAAAACGGCTGGAAAAGGATGGAAAGAAATCACCGGAGCTGTCGAAACTTCTCCGCGAGTACGACTTCGCCTGCTTCAGCGGGAAAAAACTCAAACAGATGCGGAGGAGGCTGCAGATAGTCTACCAGGACCCGACCACCTCGCTCAACCCGCGAATGCTCGTCAAGAACATCGTCGGGGAGCCGCTCATCATCCATAAGCTGGCCCGGGGCCGGGAGCTGGAGGAAAGGGTGCTCGAGCTGCTCTACCGGGTGGGGCTAACCAAGGACCACCTCCGCAGGTATCCCCATGAGTTCAGCGGAGGACAGCGCCAGCGCATCGCCATCGCTAGGGCCCTCGCAACCAACCCGGACTTCGTCGTGCTCGATGAGCCGACCTCCGCCCTCGACGTCTCCGTTCAGGCACAGATCCTCAACCTCCTCCAGGACCTCCAAAAGGAATTCAAACTGACCTACCTTTACATTACCCACGACCTCAGCGTGGCCGAGTGCGTTTGCAACCGAATCGCGGTGATGTATCTGGGCAAGATCGTGGAGCTGGCCAACACGGAACAATTTTTCAAGCATCCGATGCACCCCTACTCGCGGGCGCTGCTTTCAGCAATTCCCATCCCCGACCCCACGGTCAAGAGGAAGAAAATAATTCTTAGCGGGGAAGTGCCCAGCCCGGCCAATCCTCCGCCCGGCTGCGCCTTCCACCCCCGCTGTCCCTACGCGGACGAAAAATGCCAAAAGGATCCGCCACGCCTCGAGGAGATGAAGAAGAACCATTTTGTGGCCTGCTGGCATCCGCTGAAGTGATGGCGGCGCACACCAGATATTCTTTTACAGCTAAACCTCGTTTCCGGGCAGAACATTATTTCCACGGGTTATTCTGAGATTAGCCCCGGTCAACGCATACTAAGAAACCACTTCCGGCTTGTCGGAAACCCGCAACTGTTTTCTCGGCAATTTTTTTATCCTGAAAACTTGCGCGCCCTTGCCGGAACGTGTTTTATCTGCCCAATTCGGACGGTGGCAGCCCAACCTCAATCTTCACAGAAGGGCCAGTCCTTCCTCCGCATAATATGGGTTATCGCTGGCTGGACGCCAGGGATTCTTCTTAAACACGCCCCTGATGGCCTCGCCAAAGGCGCGCGAAGCCGCTTCCCAGCAGTGGTGTGGTTCCTGTCCCTTCAAGATATCGATGTGGATGGTTGCCTTCAATCCCTGGGAAAGTCCCTCAAAAAACGCCACACAATCGCTGGTATATAGATCTTCAACCCGCTCAGACTTTGCTCCTTCTGCATCCAGTCCAACGAAGATATTTCTTCTTCCCTCAACGCTGACCATCGCTCGTGCCAAAGCATCGTCAAGCGCAAAGAGGCCCGACCCGGCTCCGTCGATTCCTGATTTCGACTTGAGTTCAAACAGTTGCGACAGCGCCGCACCCAGAGTAATCCCCACATCCTCCGTTATCGTGGCTGTCAGCTTCCTTTTCACATTTACCGAAACGCCTATGCTCATACAGGCCCCCCAAGCGATGGTCTCCAGCATATGATCCAGAAAGGCTAGGCCTGTGGCTATCTCGGTCTTTTTCTTTTCCAAGCTAACTTCAACCTCAACGTCAAGTTCCTTCGTGCTCTTCACCAGCCTGACATAAGAATCAGAAAGCTCTTTAACATCAAACAATTTGGGCATCCATTCTCACCTCCGTTCTCCTACTTGCCCAGTGTATTATTAATAAGTTCTTTAACATCCAGAACGTGGCTCCTCCTTGACCACATTAGCTCCTGAGGAATATCCCATACCTTTCTCGCGCGCTGGATCACGACGCGATCGCTGCTAGCAACCACTTCGAAACCTTCCAGTTTTTTATCGACCCCGCCCACGGCAAGCGCCCCTCCGCGCAACCCTGCGGCTTCAATTCTTCTCCTGAAATCCGCCGCCAGCTCCCCGCTGCGGCTGACCTGCTTGTCAAAGAAAATAACAACCTCGCTGGGCTTGGCCCTCGCCACCGCCTCCACCAGCTCCGCGATTGCACGAGGGGTGGCTGTCCCGGCCCGATATTTGCCGAAGATGGCCCTGAGGTCCCTAACGATACCGTCGTTGCACAGCACGACCCTTTTCCCCGTCAGCAGGCTCTCGACCGTTATCAGCACGTTGTAGCCGTCCACCCCCAGCCTCCTGCCCCTAACGCCGTTCATCCTGATCAACTTGCGCCGGTGCTCCTCAGCCTCCCGCTGGGAAAAAACACACCGCGCCAGCAAATGTCTCTCCTCCAAGGGAAGCCGGTAGTGGTTGGCGACGAAGTTGACCGCCGAGTCACGGGGGTAACCGTGATCCAAAAGGTAGAGCAGGTCAACGGTGGCCCTTCTCAACCTCAGCATCCGAATCCTCACTCGAGATAGATGGCCGGCCTCAGGGGCAACGCCATCGCCGCCCGGTTCAAGGGGTCATGGCGGGCCCGGTCCTCGGCCCCGAACACCTGCACCTCGCCTAGATCGAACTCACTCCGGATGAAATCAGTCGCCTCCTTCAGGATCCGCTGCTCGTCCAGCATCTTCGATGAGATGATCTCGAACTCCGGCTCCGCCATCTTCCTTATCTCCTGGACCATCTGCTGGAGAAGCCTGGCCAGCTCCGCCCTCTGCCCGCGGAGCCCCATTCTTTTCTCCACCTCCTTCATCAGCTCCCCCAGGTCAACCGCTCCGGCGCGGGAATGCTCGATGGCAATCCGAAAGGCCCGCCACTTCCATTCTGGGGCGACATAGAGGCACAGCTTCCTTGGCTCTTTCTTCATCACCTTGATTATTTTGCCGACGTCATCGATGACCCGGAGGAGAAAGTTCTCGGCAAACTCGGCATCCTCATCCACCAAGCCGGCATCAACCCGGGGCCACTCCGCGGTGGAGACGAAACCGCCTTTACCCAGACGCCTCCAGAGCTCCTCGCAGATGTGCGGGACCACTGGCGCCAACAGCCTGAGCCACACGTCAAGCACGCGCTTAACCACGGCAGCCCGCATCTCAGGACGGCCCTCCCGCCTCATGAACCAGCGAACGTCCTGCATCATCATGAAGAAGGCATGCTGGGTTGCCTTTCTGGTCTCAAAGCTGTCGAGCGCCTCCGTCGTCCCTTGAACGTGCCTCTGGAGCCGGCTGAGCATCCACCTCGCCGGCTGGTCGAGGTCGGATACCCCTTCATCAGGCAGGGAAATTATCTCCTCAGCCAGGGAAACAAAACGTTCCAAGTTCTTCTGCATGGCCAGCGCCTCGTTGGCCCGCCAGTCAAAGTCCTGCCAGGGTTCAACGGTCGACATCAGGTAGAGCCTGACGGTGTCCGCCCCATATCTCTCCACCGCCTCATTTATCGCCACGATGTTTCCCTTTGAGGACGACATCTTCTGCCCCTCGAGCACCGCGATTCCGAAGCTCACTATCCCCCTAGGACAGAGGTCAGGAAACAGCAGCGCGTGGTGGAAGATGTGGAAGGTGAGGTGATTGGGAATCAGCTCGTTGGCCGACATCCGGTAGTCAAGGGGATACCAGTAGCTGAACTCCCGCCGCATCTGCTCCAGCTTCTCCACCTCGATGTTGGTGGCCCGGGATAGCTCGCCGGGATCGCCCTTTCCGTAGAAGACATAGTCAAAGATCTCATCAGTCAGGGAAGCGGGGTCGACCGTCTTCAGAATATGGGCGATGGTGTAGTAGGCCATGTAAATCGTGGAATCGCTGAGCGACTCAATGATCCAGCCCGGTGCCCAGGGAGCGGGAGTCCCCATGCCGATGATGCGGGTGCAGGGCCACTCACGGAGCCAGTCAATCGTGTGCTCGAACTGCCGGCGGGTCTCGGGCGGTACCAGGTGCATCCGGGAGAGACAGGCCCGGGCCTTTTCCTTCCATGCCTCGTCCGCGTAGTTGAGAAACCACTGATCCTCAACCACCCTCACCACCACAGGACTGCCGCAGCGACAGGTCACGGGCTTGGCGGAAAACTCAAACATAGTGGCACCTTCATTCGTCGCCAGCAACTCCTCCCGCACCGCCACCTTGGCCTGAGAAACCGGCATTCCCGCATATCTCAGGACCCAATCCCTCATCCGGCCCTTGGCAAACTCGTTCCGGTAGACCTCGGCGGTGGCCTCCTCCAGCCTAGGGTCGCGCTGGTGCTTGATCCCCATGCGCTCGACGACGTCCACGGCCGGTGACTCACCGAAACCGGCGACCTCAATCAGCGATATCGGCTTAATCCCGGCGACCTCCTGGGGGTCTATGCCCCAGCGCCGCAGGACCTCGGGATGCTGCTGCAGCTCCAGCAACGCCACGTAGTCGTAGGGAGCATGCGCCGGCACCGAGCCAACAACTCCCGTGGCGTTATCCGGGTCCACAAAGCTGGCGGGCAGGATCGGCACCTTCTTGTGGATCAGTGGCACCTCGACCTTTCTGCTGAAATCTATCTTCGCCGGCTTGGCCTCCCCGACGTCAAATCCCTGCTGGCGTAGCTTCTCCACAGCCGGCTCGCTGACGATCCAGGTCTCATTTCCAACCCTGACGCTGACGTAGTTGACCTCGGGATTGAGCCACAGGTTGGTCACGCCGAAGACGGTCTCCGGGCGCAGCGTCGCGGCGGGCAGAATTTGATCCTCATAGCGGTATTTCAGAAGCGTGAACTCGACAATCTCCGCCCCTTCGCCCTCAAGCAAGTCATGATCGGTGACGGGGTTGCCGTCATTGGGGCACCACTTGACCGGGTGCCTGCCCTTTACAATCAGTCCCGCGCTCTGGATCTTGTGATACTGCCAGGTGATGAACTTGCTGTAGGTGGGATCAATGGTGGTGAACTCGCGGCGCCAGTCGATGGAATAGCCGAGCCGCTCCATCCCCTTCCGGTAGCTGAGCTCGCTCTCCCGGGCAAAGTAGTTGGCGTAAAATTTCGGATCTTCGAACTCCTTGAGCATCTCGGGCGGAATCCGGTATCGCTCGGTCAGGACCTTAACAAAACCGGACTCACGCCGGGCGACGCGCTTGGTCGCCCCAACGATTGGGGTTCCGGTGAAATGATAGGCCATGGGAAACAAAACGTTGTAGCCGCGCATGCGCTTGTAGCGGGCAATCACGTCGGGAACGGTGTAGGTCCGCCCGTGGCCTATGTGCATCGGCCCCGAGACGTAGGGATAGGCAACCGTGAGATAAAACTTCGGCTTCTCGTTAGGCTCGGACTCAAAAAGCCTCGCCTCACGCCACGCCGCCTGCCATTTGGCGTCAATTTCCGCCCAGTCCACCATTTTCCCGCCACCTACCACTAAACAATCCAAAGGTTCCATAACTAGGTTTATAAGACCAGCGACAGCTGCCGCTCGCAGACCTCCCGCGCCCGCCTCAGTGCAACCGCCAACCTACCGACCTTAGGACCGCCACCCTGCCCCAGCTCCGGTTTACCTCCGCCGCCGCCCCCGAGGATCCTCGCGGCCTCAGCGGCAATCGCCCCGCAGTCCACGCCCGCCTTCACCGCTTCCTCACCCGCCATCGCTATCACCCTCGCCGTGTCGGTCGCGGAGCCCAGGACCGCCACCACAGACCTGTCCGCTGCCGTCAGGGCGCTGCCAACTTTAACCAACTCGGCGGAACTTGCCCCCTCGATCTCTTCCGCAAGAAACTTCACCCTGCCCAGCGGCACGGCCTTGCTCCGAAGCTCCGCCAGCCTCTGTTCGGCAAGCCGCTGGCTCAGCCGCTCCACCTCCTTCTCCGCAGCCTTCCAGTCCTCGAACAGCTTTTCCGCCGCAGAGGCGACCTTCTCCGGTGGAACCTTCAATATCCCGGCCACGCTGGCGAGCTGCCTCTCCAGCGACTGGACGAACTTCAGCGCTGCCTCACCGACCGCAAACTCCAAGCGCTCAATTCCATCCTGAATCCTCTCGGAGCGGATGACCTTGATAAAGCCAACCTCGCCCGTGCTTCGAAAGTGGGTGCCGGCGCAGGCCTGGGTGTTCCACCCTTCGATGTCCACCACCCGGACCAACTTTCCGGGGACCACCCCGCCCTGGTAGAGGTCAAAACCGTATCTCTGCTCCGCCTCATTGCGGTTCATCCACTCAACTCTCACCGCCCGGTTCTGGACGACCACCTCGTTAGCCAAGCGCTCGATCTCCTGAAGGTCCTGGGGCTCGATGCGCTTGTGGTGGGAGATGTCCAAACGTGAGCGCTCGACTCCTTTCTGGGCCCCCTGCTGCCACACGTGCGGGCCCAAGACACGGCGAGCCGCGCCAAGGAGGATGTGGGTCCCGGTGTGATGGGCCATCAACGCCCTCCGCCTCTCCCAGTCCACCTTGCCGACCACCCTCTGCCCGGGCCTGAGAACGCCGCCCTTGCAATGGTGTAAAACCATGTCCCCGCCCTTCAACACGTTATGGACCTCGACCTTCGCGCCTTCAGCCTCCAGCACCCCTATGTCGCTCGGCTGCCCGCCACCCTCAGGATAGAAGGCGGTGCGGTCCAGCACCACAAAGTCATCTACGACCCGCAGCACCTGGGCCGAGAACTCCACCCGATACTGGTCCTCATAGTAAAGCAGCTTCGTCGGCGGCAGCCCCTTTAGCATCTCCGCTGGAACCGGGATGACCTGCTCCGGCACGTGCCGTCTGCTGCTGTGGGACTTGGCGACATTGATGTCGAAATCGTCGGGGATCTCCACACTAACGCCAAATTTCTCGGCCACCTCCTTCACCATCTCCGGCCTGAGCCCGTGGCTGTCATAGAACTCGATGAGCTTTTCCGGCGGCAGCGGTTGGCTTTTGGCCCGCAGTTCGGCAGCGAGCCTCTCCACCAGCCGGGTCCCTCTGGCGATGGCATCACGGTAGCGCTGCTCCTCCAGCTCAACCACCTCCAGAATGTAGCCGGAGCGCTCCCTGAGCTCGGGGAACTGGCCATAAAGCGTTCCCAGACAGAAGTCCATGAGCTCGGAAAGCGGCTTCTGGATGCCCAATTTCCAGATCAAGTCCAAAGTCCGTCTGAGCACCAGCCGGGCAAGATATCCCTCGCGAACGTTGCTCGGGGTTATCCCGTCGCCAAACATGAAGGCGAGACAGCGGAGGTGGTCGGCGGTGGCATAGATTGATTCCAGCGGCGCGAGCAAACGGTCCACTTCTTCCACGCTCATCCCCATCCGCTCGGCAACCTTCAGACGCAGCTGCCTGAGTTCCCTGCCCCCCGCAATATCTATCAGCCCGGCCAGCCTCGAGTTCTCCTGCAGCAGCTCGGCGGGAGGCATGACCACCCCGGCAAGACGGGAGAGATGGTCAATCATCGGAGAAAAGATGGCTTGGTAACTCGAGGGGCTGCCCTGCGACAACCAGGTCAGGCGCTCCATCCCGTAGCCCGTGTCCACTATTTTCAGGGGGAGGGGGCGATACTTTCCACCCTCGCCAGCATAGTGCATGAAAACCAGCGTCGCTACCTCCAGCCCGCGCACGATCACCTCGAAGTCCTCACCAGCATTGCCACCGCCTTCCCAGATATCCTGAACGTAGGAAATTTCACCGGGTTTTATCCCGAGTTCACGGCTGAGGAACTGGTGGCAGAGCTCGACCGTCTCGTCCGTCCAGTAGATCCTCTGCCGCCTTGAATTGAAGGCATGATGCCCCCCCATGAAGAAAAGGGTCAGATGCCTTCCCGAGCGTCCCACGTTATCGATGTCCTTGAGGCGGATGCTGGGCTGGCTCACCACTAGGGGATTTGCCGGAGGGGGAACCAACCCGCTGGTGACCCAAGGTTGAAAATTAGCGATCGAGGCTATCGTCAGGAAGATGTCGTCGCGCCAACGGGAGACCACTGGATACCTCTTGATGATCTTGTGGCCGTGCTTCTCAAAGAACCTGAGAAAGGTCCGCTCCATCTCGGCCAGCCGGTACCTCCGCTTCGTCGGCGGGTTGCCGATGAAGGAGTATTCATCGCAGGGGGTGTCACCGCAGGTGCTCCTTTCCGGATCTAAAGTCCAGAATATCCTGCCGCACTTGGGGCACTTCTTCCGCTCGAAGCCCTCCTGTCTGAAGAGTTTCACCCGGTAGATGTCTTTCACGATACCACTCCGTCAAGCAAATATCAGTGGCAAAGTTAAAAGTCTTCTCCGGGTCGAAAGCCAGGGCTGGTGCCTGCTCTGTCCTGAGCCGAAGATCTGAGCCGAACAAACGCGGATATAAATCACTCTAGCCGAACAGCGCGCCGAGCCCGGCCAAGGCTTCCTCTTCCTTCTTCTCCTCGACCTTCTCCTCTTTCTTCTCCTCTGGCTTGGCGGGAGCAGCCGCCGGAGCGGCTGGCGCGGCCACTGCTGGTACAGCCGCGCTCTTGATCGCCTCGTCGATGTTGACCCCCTCGAGCGCTGCGACCATGGCCTTGACCCTAGCCTCGTCAACCTGCAACCCTGCAGCCGCAATTACCTTCTTCAAGTTTTCCTCGCTGACGGGTTGTTTGGCGCTGTGCAGCAGCAGAACTGCGTGAACGTATTCCATTTTCAAACCCCTTTTTCTTTGTGCACCTACCAATATAAATTGTTGCCTTTTAGCTTTTGTCCCTCAAGACGGAACTCTTCTTCGAAAATTTCCATCAAAATCCACCCATCGAAGGCTAAGCCGCTGCGGGCGGTGTGCTCAGACCAACGAGGTTCCTCAGCTCTTCGTCCAGCGCCTGGAAATTCTTGCCCCCGATCACTGTGGCCAGGCCCAGCATTTCGGCATTGGCCCGCGCCAGCAACAGCGGCAGGACCTCGGCCACCGGCAGGCGGGCATTCACGGCCAAGTTCTGAGCGGAGGCGCGCGCCTTGGCAATCAACAAGCCGATGGTGAGCGGGGTCGGGTAGTTTATGTTCAGAGCCAAGTTGAACGCGTTCAGGCTGCCGAGCTTGAGCTCATCCAAAATCTTCTTCTCATCAACTTCCAGAACCCCACCGGCAAAGATCATGCCCCCCTCATAGGCGGCGCGCAGCTTAAGACCGAGCTCCAACGGCATGATGCCGAACTTGGTTAGGACATCCGCTATTTCCTTGGAGATGGTGTCCCCGGCCTTGAGGAGATGACAGTCCTCCAAGATCACCACCTTGCCCGCCTGGATGCGCGCCTTTATCCCCACCCGCTGCAGCTCGCCCACAACGGGGCCCGGGGCGAAGTCGGTTTCTCCGGCCGGGATAACGACATCCTTCATCGACTTCGATCCCGGCTTGGCTGGTGCGCTGATCTTGCTCTCGCGCAACAGCTTGCTCAGCTTAAAGGGGTTCATCTGGGTGAAGATCACTCCCGTCTGCCCGCGGAGGAAGGAAGCCAATTCAACGAGCTTTGGATTTTTGGCCTTCGTCTCCTCGAGCGCCCGGCAGACCAAGGTGTTCTTGGCCACGACGATCTCGGCCTGCCCCAGCAGCTTGTGCCGCATCTGCTGGAACTGGCTGGCGGGAAGATCCGAGATGTCGAGGACCCCAATGACAGGGTACTTCTCAATGAGCCTTTTAATTTCGGCGACGACCTCCTGCTTCCAGGCAGGTATCTCCCTTTTTCTGCCTTTCATGCCTGAACCTCCACCTCAACTGGCTTTCCCATCGTGGTCTTTATCCTTACCGAGGCAATTTTGGAGAGGTCTCCACCGAGCTTCCTCTCAACCGCCTCCAGAACCGCCCTCGCGTTGGCGGCGATCTCCTCGTCGCTCATGGACTCGACACCGATCTTGGCATTTATCGCCAACTGTTCTTTCGTCGCAATCCTCACGCTTCTCTTCAGCCTCTCGATGATCGGGGCAGGGTCGGCCGTCGGGGGTAAGGGCTTCGGCATCTTGCCCCTCGTTCCCAGCACCGGCCCCAAGGCCTTCCCGATGAGGATCATCAGGTCAGCCTGGGCAATTGAAAAATCGAAAGTTTCCGCAAGCTTCTTCGCCTGCTTCCGGTCCTTCTGCAGCTCCGCGATCTCCTCCCTGCCCAACACCTGAACCGCGCCGGCCTCGCGCGCCCTCCGGGCAAGCTCACCATCGGCGAAAACGATCACCCGCTTAGGCCCTCCGGGGTAGTGGGGCAGCACCACCTCTTCGGCAATTTTTCCCTCGGGCTTCTTGGGATCGATGTCCTTGAGCGCTATCTGGATCTCAAACGACTGGCTGAACTTCTTGTGGCTGGCTGATCTCGCCATCCGCACCGCCGTCAAAAGATCCTTGGCCCTTTCCGCCATTCACTTCAACTCCTCTTCGTGTTTTCCCTCATCAATCTCCTTCTGAACTTCCTTGGGGTTCTTGCCGTCTACGGTCACGCCAAGGCTCACGCAGGTCCCCAGGACCTCCTTGACCGCCGACTTCAGGGTTTTGGCCAGGCTGGCTCCAGACTTCAGCTTGGCAATCTTCACCACCTGCGCCAAGGTGAGATTCCCGACCACTTCCTTCCCGGCCGTCTTCGCGCCCTTTTCCAGCCCCAGCTCTTTTTTAATCAAGGCTGCGGTCGGCGGTGATCCCACCTCGATTGAGAATTCTTTGGTCTTCTTTTTCACCACTACAGTGACGGGGACCTTCATGCCGGCGAAGGAACTGGTGGCCTCGTTTATCTTGGCAACTACCTGCGCCACGTTGACCCCTAGGGGCCCTAAGGCTGGACCCAGAGGCGGCCCCGGATTCGCCTTGCCCCCTTCCACCATGACCTTAACCCTGGACTCCATGAAACAACCCCAAATTGACCGAACGTTCCCTCAAAAATAAGCCTTGAACGTTAAAAACCCTATTGTTTGCCACCCCGGGAAAAGGAATCTAGGTCAAAACTTCCAGCTTACCGTAAATGCCGGAACTGACGTGGACCTCGCCGCGGAACAACCTTGAATAGCCGTTGGTGATTTTGATCCTGCTGCCCACCTTAACCCGCTCAACGTCCGCATCCCACAACGAGATCTTTACTCGTCCTGAGTCGTCTTCACCCGTGGCGGTGGCAACGCGGCCCTCCCTGCCGTCCCTCCTTGTGTAGGGCCGCGGCTCCTCCATCTCCACAATGGTCAGTTCGAGGTCGATTCTCCTCATGTCCGGCCTCACTTCACTTGCCTTCACCCTCTCCCCCCTTCTCCTTCTTCTGCAGGACCTTAACCGAGTCCCCGCGAACGGTCACCGGGATGGGAACGGTGGCCTCAAAAAGCTCCACCGTTATTTCCTCCTTCCCCTCATCGACCCTGATTATCCTAGCGCGCTCCCCGCGGAAGGGGCCAGAGATCAGCTCCACGATGTCACCGATCTCCATGCCCACCACGGCCGCCTTGGGAATCAAGAACTGCTCTATCTGGGTGATGGGCACCTCCCCCGCCACCATGCCCTTGCCGTGCTTTATCCCCATCCGGGCCCGCTCAATGGTCGTCTTTCCCACCGCCTCGACGAAGATGTAACCTCTGATTCCGGTCGGCGCCAACACCGCCTTAATCGGCAACTTAAAGTTCTTCGCCCGGGAGGCAATCATGTCGGCCGTGTTCTTCTCCTGACCGATCGTCGTCCTGATGGCAAATATGGCTGGCTTTTGCGGCTCTTCCATAATATCCCCTCAGGGAGTCAACATTCCTTGGATAAAATAGCTGATCAGCATGATGGCAAAACCGACCAGCCCAAATACCAGGATCCCTAGACCGGCCACCTTCGCCACCTGAAGGTATTCCTCCCGGCCTGGTTTTCTCGCTACCGCAATGACTCGTTTGGCCTCGTGAAAAAACTTGCGCATTATAAGTACCCCAGTCCTAAATCTATGGGTTCACCCGGTTTAGCCGGTTTCTCTATCCCGGCAACATACGGGGAATGAACGCCCGAGAGTACAACCATCACCCTCACCGAGTTCTTCATTTCCTGAGAAATCTGCGCCCCCCAGATTATGTGGGCGTCTGAATCCAGCGCCTCGGCGACCTTGGCCACGATCTTTTGGGCTTCCTCAAGCGTGAGATCCGGGCTCCCCACGATGTTGATTAACGCGCCTTTCGCCCCAGTGATATCCACATCGAGGAGCGGGCTGTTAAGGGCCTCTTCTACCGCCTCCTCACTTCTGTTGGCAACGTCTGACTCGCCAATCCCAATCATGGCCACACCACCGTTTTTCAATATCGTGCGAATATCGGCGAAGTCTAGATTGATCAGGCCCGGTACCGTCACCATCTCCGTGATGCCCTTTATCGCGTCTATCAACAGCTGATCCGAGACCTTGAAGGCCGCGCCTATCGGCAGGTCGGGCGCCAGCTGCATCAGCTTGTCATTGGGTATTACCACCACCGTGTCCGAAACGGCTCGGAGCTTGGCCAAACCCATCTCGGCATTTCGCCTTCTCCGCGTTCCCTCAACCGTGAAGGGCAGGGTGACCACTGAAACGGTGAGCGCGCCCAGCTTTTTGGCGATTTCCGCGACCACGGGCGCGGAGCCGGTTCCGGTGCCACCGCCCAGGCCACAGGTGACGAAAACCAAATCAGCTCCATAAATGTGATCCTTTATGACCGCCTCGTCCTCCCGCGCCGCCGCCTCGCCCCTTTCTGGATCGTTGCCCGCACCAAGGCCTCCGGTTATGTCCTTACCGATCAGTATCTTTCGGTCGGCCGTGGTGTACAGCAGGTCCTGAGCGTCGGTGTTTATTGCTATCGTCTGGGCACCGCGGATACCGACGCCCATCATGCGCGAGATTGTGTTGCAACCAGCGCCGCCGCACCCGACGGCAATTATCCTCGCCTTGGCGCGCTGCAGAATTTGCTCCAGTTCCTCGGTGGTGATCGTCTTCACCTCGCTGCTCTTGGGTTTCTCCGGCGCCGCGAGAACGGCCTTGGTCAGAGGCGAAAACCCTGTCTCCGGTGAGTAAACCGCATTCTCGATCCTGGTCAAGCCATTCACTTCCGTTGTTTTTCGTTGTTGAGTTTCGCCCGTATTGATTTAAAGCTTTTTACGCCGGGCAATCTCCCCCGCGCGTTCTACCCGGATCCCGAGAACTTCCGCCGCCCTCAGGCAGACCTTCCTCTGCGGCTCGCTCAAGCCCTTCCAGTCGAGCAGCAGCAGATTTACCCCGCCGCTGGTGCGTCGAACCGCCAGCTCCACCAGTCCGGCATCAAAATTGACGTACTTGGGCAGGATGTGGCCCACACCAACTTCCGTGTTCAACGTGACCTCGGTATGCCTCGGCGCATAATGCGGCCCGCCCAGACCAGCCGCGTTCAGGCATTTCACGTCTGAGGTCGCCGCTTTCATTATCGCGTGCGCTACAGCCTCACCGGCTCTCCTGTCCGCCCACTGTTCCGGCCCGCTGCCAATCTCAACAAAGGTTACCGGAACACCCAGCCCCGCAGGACCGTGATGGGTAGCCTCCAGAGAAACTTCAAACTGAAGCCCGAGCGACTCTACTTCGGCCTTTAGTGCCGCGAGAGCCAGCTTTATGGTCCTGGGAGAGGCCAGCGCCAGCTCGCCTCTTTCGAGAAATCCGGGAGCGTGCACGGTGAGCGAAGGCCTGCCCGAGTCGCTCGCATGTCTCGAGGCAACTATTACCTCGTCGGCCTGTTGGCTCAAAGCAGTTATTTCGGTAGACTCCTCCTTTATGACCTCCATTGAAAGATCCTCTCCCATCTGAAAATGCCTTTCATCGGTCGTCCTTTCATGGTCGTAAAGCTCCAGCAGCCGCGAGACGATGTTCATCGCCGCGGGGTCCTTTTCCGAGGCCAGTATCAGCTTCATCGAAAAACTCCGTCCCTTATTAAAAACTAACCGGTCTAACGATTGTTGCTAGCTACTAAAAACTTTTGCTTAACCTGATTGCCATAAACTATAACGTCATCTAAATTTCATCATGGGGGAGTCTGTCCGCTTGATTATCATTAAGGTCTGTGGTTTTTCCCGTTTCTGTTCAACTTTATCATCAGACAATCTCTAACAATGTTGAGGCGATTGTATAGTAACCAATTGTGAAGAAAGGGTTGTGGTGGGCCCGGAGGGATTCGAACCCTCGACCTTCACCGTGTCAGGGTGACGTCATACCTCTAGACTACAGGCCCCAATAGAACTACGTTGAACAATATAAAATCCAATCGATTAGTTCACCCAAAAGCTACCTTTTTTCCTTCACCACCAGCCCAACCTCCAGTAGATCACCCTGAAGACCAGCATCGTTGCTATTCCGACGAGGATCGGCCACAGGCCCAAAACTTCGAGTTTAATTATTCCAAGCCCGTAGAGGGTCTCAAGCAAGCCGTAGGTCAGCTGCATCGAGGTGAAGAAGGACAGCAAGAGCTTGGCCACGATGTCCTCGATGGCAGACCAAAGGACGAAGAACACGGCCGCAGTGCCAAGACCACCAGCGGAAAACATAATCACGGTATGAAGGGGGTGCTGGGGTGGTGGATCGATCCGAACGTATCCATATAAGTTGAAAAAACTCATACCATAGAAAATATCCGCGCTGTAGCCAAGGGCCCGGGCCACGACCAGATGGAACGTCTCGTGGATAATTACCGACAGTCCCAAGAAAACCAAGAAAATCAATACGCCCCTCTTGACATCGGCTGTCCCGCGCGATCTGCGGCCCTTCTTGGGAATTACCGCCAGGTCCCTGCCCCCATCAAAAATTAAACTTCAAAGCCTTATTCCTTTCCGCATGGTGGAAACTCCTTGACCCCAAAAGGCATAAAAACTCGTGGTGGACCGGGCGGGATTTGCACTTAATTAGGTGTGAGTCCCATACTTCCACCGATCTAACGGTTCGAGTCCCGCCGCTGTGCCACATTGGAGAGTCGATCCCGTGTGGGTGTCGAACTCCACAGGGAAATACAGTGGAAACAGTATTAAACCTTTTTCTTTGAGGTGGACAATCCGACGAGCCTAACCTCCCCGCTCCCGTCCTCGTAAACGTGCCCGACGAGCTCGTAGGTCTTTTCGGCAGAAGACGGGGCAACCGCGAGTAAGTCCACGGCCACGCC